>NZ_JBSFDA010000047.1:6652-60969 GCF_053593675.1 Streptomyces sp. NPDC002156
GGTTGCCCGGGGATGGGGCTCGACTGGCCCGGGATGGAGGCCGGTTGCCCGGGGATGGGGCTCGACTGGCCCGGGATGGAGGCCGGTTGCCCGGGAACGGGCCCCGACTGGCCCTGGAAGAAGCCTGGTTGGCCGGGGACGGGCCCGTGCGGGCCAGGTGCGGAGCCCGGTTGGCCGGGGGCGAGGCCCGCCTGGACCGCCGCCCCAGGGACGAACCCCGGCTGCCCAGCCGCCCCAGCCGCCCCGGGCACCCCCTGCCCGTACCCCGCCCCGTACGGATCGCCGTACGGGTCCCCCGGAGCCGCCTCCCCGCCCGGAAGCGACGGCGGCGTTTGCGGGACGCCCGGGAGGCGTTGGGTCAGGATGTCGCTCACCGTGCGCAGGGCCAGTTGTTTTGGGCCCTCCAGCTCGAACTTCTCCGCGTTGTCGCCGTGGAGAAGGTCCTTCACCAGGTCCATCTGGGCCTGGATCATGCGGAGTTGGTCGTCGCGCATGCTCGTCATGACCAGGCGGGAGTCCTCGGGGTGCTGGGCGAGGTGCAGCGCCCAGGCCTGGACGCCGCCCTGGGAGAGGTGCCACTGGTAGAAGGCGATCTTCTCCGCCTCGATCCTCTGCATCTCCAGTTCCTGGTGGCCCTGTTGGATGGCGAGCTGGTGCTGCTGGCTGCTCTGCAGGGCCGCCTGTTCGTAGTCCCAGCGCTGTTGCTGCAGGGCCAGGTGCTGCTGCTGGGTGCCGTACGACATCGCGCGCTCGATCTGGAGGGCGTCCTGCTGACGGTTGCGGCGGTCCACCTCCACGTCGACCTCGGAGCCGCGCTCGGCCGCCCGTACCTGCTCGGTCGCCGAGTGGTCGATCGCCTGGAGGCGGCGCTGGTGGTCGATGTTCTCCTGGTCGCGGCGCAGCCGCAGGGTCCAGGTGGTCTGGAGGCCCGCCGGGGCGCCCAGCGGGCCCAGCACGTTGATCGCCTGGAGCAACTCCCCCTCCGCCGCCGCGCTCTCCGCGATCGGGAAGCGCCGGCTCACCGGGCGTGCCGCGCGCTGGAGTTCGCCGATGAGCAGGCCCGGCACGTCCCGGTGGCCGCTGCCCACGAACCGCTCCGGGTCGACGACCTGCCAGGACACATCGACCTCGGCCGAGAACTCGAACGCGTCGTTGTCGCTGGGGAGCGTGAGCGTGCCGGAGAACGGGTGCACGCCCATGTCGACCTCGTACACCGCCGTGTAGTGGCGGGCCGCGATCTCGCTGCGCGTCGGGCGGCGGGGCGGGAGGTAGGCCTCGTAGCCGCCCTTGGCGGTCGAGAAGACGAGCGCGTGGTCGATACGGACCGTCGACTTCAACGAGAGTTCGAAGCGCGACAGTTGCCGCACGGTGAGGACCGGGTCGATCAGCTGGGTGTGCCGGTCCGCGGACTGCTGCCACTCGGGCGGGCGGTGGAAGGCAGGCATCGTGCGTTGCTCCTCGGTGAGCGTGAGCGTGAGCGTGAGCAGGGATTTGACGATGTGTCAGCGGATGGGGAGCGTCGTGAGGAGGCGGGCCGCCACCGCCGGCGGGGCCGCGCCGTCCTCGCCCGGCATCGTCCGCAGGAGGTGGCCCAGGCGGTGGTACTCCGGCGAGGTGGTGACCAGGGTCGGGAGCAGATGCGCCAGGGCCCATTCCGTGGTCGTCGAGCGGTCGGCGATCAGGACCCACGCGCGCAGCACGTCGAGGGCGTACCGGGTCGTGTTCGGATCGCCCAGCGCCGCCCGCCACAGGAACGGGACGCCCTGCGCGCCGGCCGTGCGGTCGGTGACCGACCGCACGTACCAGCCGAGGACCAGCGGATGGCCGTACCGCTCGTCGTCCTGGGTGTGGCGGCAGGCGCTGACGAAGCCGCCGATGGTCAGGTCGTGCACCGGGCGGTCGTCGTCCAGGTGCGTACGCAGTTCGGCGAGGACGGTGTCACCGGCCTCGGAGAGCAGCAACAGGGCGACAGCCTCCCGCAGTTCGTCGGCCATCTCGCGGTCGAAGGCGTCCCGGTCGCCGAGGTTGTCATACAGGCTGCGGGCCGCCGTACGCAGCGCGGCGAGGGCCTGCTCGGGGCGTTCGGGGCCGATCAGCGCGTACGCCCGTACGGCCACCCAGCGCAGCCGCCGGTCCTCGTGCCTGGACCACTCGTCGAGGATGCGCGGGATGTTCGGCGTGTCGATGAGGTGCGCGAGGGTGAGCGAGTTGACGGCCACCAGCCGGTGCCGGAAGCGGTTGGAGGTCGCCCAGGGCTCGATGACCAGGGCCATCGCCGAGGGCAGGTCCGTACGGGCCAGGACGGCCACTGTGGACGCGGCCCGGGTACGGACCAACGGGCGCCCGTCGTCGGCCAGTTGACGCAGCCAGCTGATCAGCGCGGGGCGCGCGGAGGGATGGCCCGTCCAGACCTCGCGCAGGAGCACGAGGGAGGCGCGGTCGTCGATGAACCGGGCCTTCTGCTGGGTCACCGGGCCCCACTCGGTGTGCTCGTCGTCCTCGTACCGCTCGGCACGGGCGAGTTGGAGCCGCTTGCCGATGTGGGTGCCGAAGACGGGGACCTCGGGGACGCCCACCGGGTTCTGCGTCTTCTGCAGGAACCGGTAGAGGAGGTCGCTGAGTTCGGCGGTGAGGGCGTACGGGCCGTCGTCGAACGCGGCCAGCGCGACCAGGAACGCCTTGTCGCGCAGATGGATCGACGCCTCGTCCTCCTCGAACCACTCCTGGACCTGGTTCTCCAGGGATATGAGGGAGAACTGGGCTACGGCGTCCTCGGTGACCTCGCCCGCCGCGTGCCGCCCGAGCAGCTGGGCGAAGTTGGCCACCTCGCGCAACTGGTGACTGCGGCTCAGGAACTCGGTCACGTCCGGGAGTTCGAGCAGCTTCGCCGTCGTCTCCTCGTCGGAGACACGGGTGCGGAGGTGTGCGGCGAGTACGTCGGCCGGAGGCGGCGAGCGCCATTCGACGACCGGTACGTCCTCCAGCACGGCGGTGTGGCCGACGGTGACGACGAGATACGCATCCTGCGCGGCCAGCCGGTCGCGGGCGGCGAGCAGGTGGTGCTCGCGGAGCGGGCGGTCACGGCGGGTGGCCAGGTCGGCGAGGACGTAGCCCCGGGGCCGGCCCTGGGGGCGTTCGCCGGTTTCCCCCGCCGCCGTGGCTCTCTCCGCCAGCGTGCCCGGGTCCGTGTCGCGGTCGAGCGTGTGTACGGGGGCCGCCCCGAGCCGGTGCAGGAGAGTCAGGGCGGCCGTACGTCTGCCGGTGAAGCGGGCGCCGGACAGAACGAGGACTCGGTCGCGGCGCAGCCGGGCGAGCAGGTCCTCGACGGTCGCCTCGGCGGCGACGAACGAGGCGGCGAGCCGGTCGAGCGTGGTCTGCGGGACCTCGCCGGAGGCGGCGGCGGACGGGGCGGAGAACCCGGATATCGACCACTGGTGGATCTCCGTCTTCGTGCCCATGATCACGTCGCCGGTGACCTGTCCGCCGCTGACGCCGTGCTGGTCGCCGGCCACCACGCTGCCGCCTATGCGGGCATCACCGCCGAAGCGCATCGTCCGGGGGCTGTGGTCGATCAGGTCGCGCCGGGCCGACCAGGCGGTCTGCGCCTGCTCGCGGTCCTCCGACCCCTCGGCGCCCTCGGTCTCCTTCGCCTCCTTGGCGGCGCCGTCTCTGCCGTCCTTGCCGTCGTCGGAGGCGGCCGGGGCGTCGGCGGGCCCGGGACGGGTGGCCTCCGCCGCGTCCGGTGTGCTCACGAGCCGTCACCCCCGTTGCGGCCGCCCATGTTGACGTCCCCGGTGACCTGCCCGCCGCTGACGCCGTGCTGGTCGCCGGCCACCACGCTGCCGCCGATGCTGACGGCACCGTTGAAGTTGAAGACGGGCCCCGGGGCGGGTCGGCTCTCCGGCGCGGGCGAGGTGCCCTGAGCCGGAACCCTCGGTTCCGGCGTCTCCTTCGTCTCTTTCGTCTCCGGTGACTGCGGGGTCTGCGGCGCCGGGCGGTCCCCCGAACCGCCCGGCGCCTCCCCCATCCCCGTGTCACGGTGGTCCTGGTCGGCCCTGCCGGCCGGGGCCGCCTCGAATCCGCCGGGCAGCGGTCCGTGCAGCCAGGCCTTCATTTGGCCGTTCTTGGTGTCGACCCCGACCGGGTGGAACTCGTCGGCCGGGATGCCGGGGTGGTTGTGCCGTACGACACCCCCGTACAGGGAGTCCGAGACGATCAGCGCGAAGTCGTGGGGGCGTTCGCGCAGGGCCGCTCGCAGCAGCTGGGCGTCCAGTAGCCGGCAGGCGTTGTTCAGGTCGGTGCCGACCCAGCCGTCGTGCTCGTCCACGGCCACGTACCCGGTGGCGACGACGCCGCGCAGCCTGATCTGGGCCGAGCTGGACGCCATGCGGTTGACGGTCCGCAGCTGGGCCGGGACTTCCACGAGCAGGGCGCGCAGCAGCGCGGTGACCGGGGCGTTCGCGTCGATCAGCTCCATCACGGAGTCCCCGCGGTCGGCACGCAGGCGGCGGGTCTCGTCGATGCCGGCGCTTTCGAGGGCGCGGTCGGTGATGTCGTACAGCATGCGCCGCAGGTAGGCCTGCTCCACGTCGTCCCGGTCGCTGAACCTCTCTATGTCCAGCAGCAGGATCGTGCGGCTCACGGGGTCGGTCATGGTCGCCCTTCGACATGCATGTGGGGGTTGCTTGCAGCAGCGTGGCGGTTGGGGACGGTGCGGTGTGAGGGCGGATGACGCAGTCGGAGTGTGTAGGGGTACACATAAGGGGGTTGGTGGCTGCGGGAGTTGAGGTGAGCGTCGTACCTGGGGGCTGCCGCCCCCAGACCCCCGCTTCGGCCTGAACGGCCTCGTTCTCAATCTCCCCCAGAGGGGGGACCCCCAACGGGCTGGAAGAGCACGCTCAGCCCTCGGCCGCCGCGATCCTTCGCAAGATGTCCGGCCGTCGGATCAGCAACGCCCGCCTCCCCGTCTCCACCGCCTCCTTCTCCCGCAGCTCCCGCAACAGCCGCTGGACCATCTCCCTGGACGCGCCCACCGAGCCCGCCAGCTCCTGCTTGCTCAGGGGGACGGAGAGTTCGATGCCCTCGGGGGTGCGGCGGCCGTGGGTGCGGGCGAGGTCCAGGAGGAGGATCGCGAAGCGTTCCCGCACGTTCATGGACGCGAACTCCAGGCGGCGGCGGTCGGCGGCCCGGGTGCGGTCGGCGGTGAGGCCCAGGAGGGCGAACGAAACGGCCGGTGAACGGCCCAGGAAGTCCTTGAAGCGTTCGTGCTCGACGGCCACCGCCCGGACTGCCTCCAGCGCGGTCACCGTGGCCGACCGGGGGCGGCCGGTGAGCGCCGCCGACTCGCCGACTATGTCGCCGGGGCCGCGCAGGGCGAGCAGGGCCTCGTAGCCGTTGGCCGCCGAGGCCGTCACCTTTGTCCAGCCCTGGACCAGGAAGAGGACGTGGGAGGAGGGCTCGCTCTGATGTATCAGGGCCACCCGGGTGGCGAAATTCAGTTCGCGGCCCAGGGACAGGAGGGCCGTGCGGTCCTCCTGTTCCAGACGGGCCAGGAAGGGCACCCGGTCGTCCAGGCCCCCGTCGTCCAGTGAATGCGCCGCCGTCCTCATCACGCTCTGCCCCCGAATCGTCGCAGCGGACGGATCAAGGTACTGAACGGGCAAGCACACCGGGCTGTAAAGGGCGCGAATCAGCCACCTTGGCCAGCAAGCCGTCGTAAGGCATGCAAAGCTGCTAGAAGCAAACAAACGGTGGCTCGGGCGCCGCCCGGACCCCGGCCTGTCGTACCGGCGTCCATTTGTTTTGACCGAAGTCGTTGAGGTAGGTACGCTCAGACCTTGTGCCTGGGGTGTGCCCTGGCCCTCGTGCGTGCCTTCGAACCGTACGGGGAGCTGTAAGCGGCCACCGCAATCTGCGCCCTTTTCGCCTTGCCGGCGGGAGTCTGCAGTATTCGACACACCCGACCGCGTGGGTCGGCGATGTTCCAGGTTAGCTTCACCATCGGCACACAGAAACCGGAGAAGTAGTGCCTACGATCCAGCAGCTGGTCCGGAAGGGCCGGCAGGACAAGGTCGAGAAGAACAAGACGCCCGCGCTTGAGGGCTCGCCCCAGCGCCGTGGCGTCTGCACGCGTGTGTTCACGACCACCCCGAAGAAGCCGAACTCGGCCCTGCGTAAGGTCGCGCGTGTGCGTCTGACCAGCGGGATCGAGGTCACGGCTTACATTCCGGGTGAGGGACACAACCTGCAGGAGCACTCGATCGTGCTCGTGCGTGGTGGCCGTGTGAAGGACCTGCCCGGTGTTCGCTACAAGATCATCCGCGGCTCCCTCGACACCCAGGGTGTCAAGAACCGCAAGCAGGCCCGCAGCCGCTACGGCGCCAAGAAGGAGAAGTAGAAAATGCCTCGTAAGGGCCCCGCCCCGAAGCGCCCGGTCATCATCGACCCGGTCTACGGTTCTCCTCTTGTCACGTCGCTCATCAACAAGGTGCTGATGAACGGCAAGCGCTCCACCGCCGAGCGCATCGTGTACGGCGCCATGGAGGGCCTGCGCGACAAGACCAGCAACGACCCGGTCATCACGCTGAAGCGCGCGCTGGAGAACATCAAGCCGACCCTCGAGGTCAAGTCCCGCCGTGTCGGTGGTGCGACGTACCAGGTTCCGATCGAGGTCAAGCCCGGTCGCGCCAACACGCTCGCGCTGCGCTGGCTGGTCGGTTACTCCCGCGCCCGTCGCGAGAAGACCATGACCGAGCGTCTGCTCAACGAGCTGCTCGACGCCTCGAACGGCCTCGGTGCGGCCGTGAAGAAGCGCGAGGACACCCACAAGATGGCCGAGTCCAACAAGGCCTTCGCGCACTACCGCTGGTAGTCGCAGCCCACATCGAGACCGAGAGAAGACCGAAGCCTTATGGCTACCACTTCACTTGACCTGGCCAGGGTCCGCAACATCGGGATCATGGCTCACATCGACGCGGGTAAGACGACCACCACAGAGCGGATCCTCTTCTACACCGGCGTCAGCTACAAGATCGGTGAAGTCCACGACGGCGCCGCCACCATGGACTGGATGGAGCAGGAGCAGGAGCGTGGCATCACGATCACCTCTGCTGCCACCACCTGTCACTGGCCGCTTGAGGACAACGACTACACGATCAACATCATCGACACCCCCGGGCACGTCGACTTCACGGTCGAGGTGGAGCGTTCGCTCCGCGTCCTCGACGGTGCCGTCACGGTGTTCGACGGTGTCGCGGGTGTCGAGCCGCAGTCCGAGACGGTGTGGCGTCAGGCCGACCGTTACGGCGTGCCCCGCATCTGCTTCGTCAACAAGCTCGACCGGACCGGCGCGGAGTTCCACCGCTGCGTCGACATGATCAAGGACCGCCTCGGTGCGGTGCCGCTGATCATGCAGCTTCCGATCGGTGCCGAGATGGACTTCAAGGGCGTTGTGGACCTGGTCCGCATGAAGGCGCTCGTGTGGTCCGCCGAGGCCGCCAAGGGTGAGATGTACGACGTCGTCGACATCCCGGCCACGCACGTCGAGGCTGCCGAGGAGTACCGCGGCAAGCTCGTCGAGGCCGTCGCGGAGAACGACGACGAGATCATGGAGCTGTTCCTGGAGGGCCAGGAGCCCACCGAGGAGCAGCTGTACGCCGCGATCCGTCGCATCACCATCGCGTCCGGCAAGTCCAGCGGCGTCACGGTCACCCCGGTGTTCTGTGGTACCGCGTTCAAGAACAAGGGCGTCCAGCCCCTGCTCGACGCGGTTGTGCGCTACCTGCCGACCCCGCTCGACGTCGAGGCCATCGAGGGCCACGACGTGAAGGACCCCGAGCAGGTCGTCAAGCGTAAGCCGTCCGTGGACGAGCCGCTGTCGGCGCTGGCGTTCAAGATCATGAGCGACCCGCACCTCGGCAAGCTCACGTTCGTGCGCATCTACTCCGGACGCCTGGAGACCGGCACCGCGGTGCTGAACTCCGTCAAGGGCAAGAAGGAGCGCATCGGCAAGATCTACCGCATGCACGCGAACAAGCGTGAGGAGATCGAGGCGGTGGGCGCCGGTGACATCGTCGCCGTGATGGGTCTGAAGCAGACCACGACCGGTGAGACGCTCTGTGATGACAAGAACCCGGTGATCCTGGAGTCCATGGACTTCCCGGCGCCCGTCATCCAGGTCGCCATCGAGCCCAAGTCCAAGGGTGACCAGGAGAAGCTGGGTGTAGCCATCCAGCGTCTCGCGGAGGAGGACCCCTCCTTCCACGTTCACTCGGACGAGGAGACGGGCCAGACCATCCTCGGCGGTATGGGCGAGCTGCACCTTGAGGTGCTGGTCGACCGTATGAAGCGCGAGTTCAAGGTCGAGGCCAACGTCGGCAAGCCGCAGGTCGCGTACCGCGAGACGATCCGCAAGGCCGTCGAGCGTCACGACTACACGCACAAGAAGCAGACCGGTGGTACCGGTCAGTTCGCCAAGGTGCAGATCGCGATCGAGCCGATCGTGGACGGCGACGCCGCGTACGAGTTCGTGAACAAGGTCACCGGTGGCCGTATCCCGCGGGAGTACATCCCGTCGGTGGACGCCGGTGCGCAGGAGGCCATGCAGTTCGGCATCCTGGCCGGCTACGAGATGACCGGCGTCCGCGTCATCCTTCTCGACGGCGGCTACCACGAGGTCGACTCCTCCGAACTGGCGTTCAAGATCGCCGGCTCGCAGGCCTTCAAGGAGGCCGCGCGCAAGGCCAGCCCCGTGCTCCTGGAGCCGATGATGGCCGTCGAGGTCACCACGCCCGAGGACTACATGGGTGAAGTCATTGGCGACATCAACTCCCGCCGTGGTCAGATCCAGGCCATGGAGGAGCGTGCCGGTGCCCGCGTCGTGAAGGGCCTCGTGCCCCTCTCGGAGATGTTCGGCTACGTCGGTGACCTCCGCAGCAAGACCTCGGGTCGCGCAAGCTACTCGATGCAGTTCGACTCCTACGCCGAGGTTCCCCGGAACGTCGCCGAGGAGATCATCGCGAAGGCCAAGGGCGAGTAACACACCCCTGTTACACGCTTTAGGCTTGACACCGACCGCCGGGGGAACCCGGGAGGGCAAACCCCGGCGGGCGGCATCCCAGCAAAGATCACCTGGCGCCGATGAGTAAGGCGTACCAGAACCACTCCGCAGGAGGACCCCAGTGGCGAAGGCAAAGTTCGAGCGGACTAAGCCGCACGTCAACATCGGCACCATCGGTCACATCGACCACGGTAAGACGACCCTCACGGCCGCCATTACCAAGGTGCTGCACGACAAGTACCCCGACCTGAACGAGGCCTCGGCCTTCGACCAGATCGACAAGGCTCCTGAGGAGCGCCAGCGCGGTATCACGATCTCCATCGCGCACGTCGAGTACCAGACGGAGGGTCGTCACTACGCCCACGTCGACTGCCCGGGTCACGCGGACTACATCAAGAACATGATCACCGGTGCCGCCCAGATGGACGGTGCGATCCTGGTCGTGGCCGCCACCGACGGCCCGATGCCGCAGACCAAGGAGCACGTGCTCCTGGCCCGCCAGGTCGGCGTGCCGTACATCGTCGTCGCCCTGAACAAGGCCGACATGGTGGACGACGAGGAGATCCTGGAGCTCGTCGAGCTCGAGGTCCGTGAGCTCCTCTCCGAGTACGAGTTCCCGGGCGACGACCTGCCGGTCGTCAAGGTCTCGGCGCTCAAGGCGCTCGAGGGCGACGCCGAGTGGGGTCAGTCGGTTCTCGACCTCATGGCCGCCGTCGACGAGGCGATCCCGACCCCCGAGCGTGACGTCGACAAGCCGTTCCTCATGCCCGTCGAGGACGTCTTCACGATCACCGGTCGCGGTACGGTCGTCACCGGCCGTATCGAGCGTGGTGTCCTGAAGGTCAACGAGACCGTTGACATCATCGGCATCAAGCAGGAGAAGACCACCACCACGGTCACCGGCATCGAGATGTTCCGCAAGCTGCTCGACGAGGGCCAGGCGGGCGAGAACGTCGGTCTGCTCCTCCGTGGCATCAAGCGCGAGGACGTCGAGCGCGGCCAGGTCATCATCAAGCCCGGCTCGGTCACCCCGCACACCTCGTTCGAGGCGCAGGCCTACATCCTGTCCAAGGACGAGGGCGGCCGTCACACGCCGTTCTTCAACAACTACCGCCCCCAGTTCTACTTCCGCACCACGGACGTGACCGGCGTCGTGACCCTCCCCGAGGGCACCGAGATGGTCATGCCGGGCGACAACACTGAGATGACCGTCGAGCTCATCCAGCCCATCGCCATGGAAGAGGGCCTGAAGTTCGCCATCCGTGAGGGTGGCCGGACCGTGGGCGCCGGCCAGGTCATCAAGATCAACAAGTAAGTCTTGTTGGCTTGACAGCCTGACCCGGTACTTCGGGCAGTTCTTCGGAGGGGCCCGTACGACTTCGGTCGTACGGGCCTCTTTGCTGTGCCCAGGTTTGCTGGTCACTGTTACGAAACTATTCGGCGCGTACGACCCGTTCCCCCCGCTGGTCACTCCCTCCACCATTTGTCATGCCACTGACCAAATTCCGGCGGAGGGGTGGGTACGTCATGTCTGGGGCCGTCAGCCGTAGAGCCGTTCTCGGGGCCGGTATCGCCGCGGTGCCGGTGCTGTCCGGGGTCGCGCGGGCGGGGGAGGCCGGGGCCCGCCGCACCGACGCCGGCGCGTACATCTCGTTCACCGGCGGCGCGTTCGCGCTGGTCGGCGCCCCGGTCGTGGTCAGCGCGGACGACCACCCCGGAGTCGTACGAGTGGCCGCCGACCTGCGGGACGACATCGAACGCGTCACAGGTGTACGTCCGGGCGCGACCGTCGCCCGCGAGGTGATCCTCGTCGGCACGATAGGCCGCAGTCCGCTGATCGACGGTCTGGTCCGCACCGGCAAGCTGGACGTCACGGGCATCGCGGGGCGCTGGGAGACCTCACTCCAGACCGTCGTGGAGCACCCGATGCCCGGCGTCGACCGGGCGTTCGTCATCGCGGGCAGCGACCCGCGCGGCACGATCTTCGGAGCGTACGACGTCTCGTACGGCATCGGGGTCTCGCCCTGGTACTGGTGGGACGACGTCCCGCCGGTCCACCGGGACGCGGTGTACGTCCTGCCGGGCCGGTTCACGCAGGGCACGCCGGCCGTGAAGTACCGCGGGATCTTCATCAACGACGAGAACCCGGCGCTGGGCACCTGGGCGCCGAGGTTCTTCGGCCCCGGGAAGGCGCCGGGCCACCCCGGAGGCTTCAACGCGGCCTTCTTCGAGCGGGTCTTCGAGGTGCTGCTGCGCCTGAAGGCGAACTACCTCTGGCCGGCGGTGTGGGGCAGGGCGTTCGCCGAGGACGACCCGGAGAACCATGCTCGGGCGAAGGCGTACGGCATCGTCATGGGCACGTCCCACGAGGCGCCCATGATGCGGGGCATCGAGGAGTGGAACCGGCACGCGGTCCCGGCGGTGCGCGACAGTGCGGGGAACGTGGTGACTCCGGGGCGGGACCCGTACGGGGGCACGGGGGAGTGGTCGTACCGGCGGAACGCGGCGGCGGTAAGGGCGTATTGGCGCGACGGTATCCGCCGCATGGTCGACGAGGACTTCGAGGGCGTCGTCACGCTGGGCATGCGTGGCAACGGCGACACCAGCCTGCCGGACGGCGACGGCATCGAGCTGATGCGGGAGATCATCGAGACGCAGAGGGGGATCATCGCGGAGGTGACGGGCAGGCCGCTGTCGGAAACCCCGCAGGTGTGGACCCTGTACAAGGAGGTCCAGCGGTACTGGGACCGGGGGTTGAGGGTTCCGGGCGATGTCACGGTCGTCCTCACGGACGACAACTGGGGCAACATCCGCAAGCATCCCGACCCGGCGGAACCGGCGAGGAGCGGTGGGTATGGGTTGTACTACCACTTTGATTACGTCGGCGTAGGCCGCAACTACAAGTGGGTGGACACGGCCAACCTCCAGAACCTCTGGGACCAGCTCCACCAGGCGCACGCGTACGGGAACCACGGCCTGTGGGTGACGAACGTGGGCGACCTGAAGGGGAACGAACTCCCGACCGAGTTCTTCCTCAACTACGCCTGGAATCCCACCCGTTGGGACCTTTCGAGCCTGGAGGAGTGGGAACGGCGGTACGCGCGCCAGAACTTCGGGGCCGAGCACGCGGCGGCGATCGCGTCGGTGCTCGCCGAGTACGGGCAGCTCCAGGCCCGCCGCAAACCGGAGTTGCTGAACCGCCGCATCACCCTCAACCCCGCGAAGGACCCGACGAAGGACGAGTCGGCGATCGTGTACGACGACCAGGAGACCCCTTTCCGCTTCGGTCACCGGGAGTTGGAGCGGGCGACGGAGGAGTGGCGGGGGCTGGCGCGGGAGGCGGAGCGGGTGGGGCGGCGGCTGCCCCCGTCGGCGCAGGACGCGTGGTACGAGCTGGTCGGGTACGAGGTGGCGGCGACCGCCAACCTGTACGCCCTGCGCGAGGCCGAGTTCAAGAACCTCCTGTACGCGGCTCAGGGGCGCGCGGCGACCAACGACCGCGCGGCGGAGGCGGAAGCGGGCCTGGAACAGGACTTCGCGCTCGCCGATCACTTCAACCATGGGGTGGCTGGCGGCAAATGGGAGGGCTTCCAGACTCAGCCGCACATCGACTACGGCGACGTGGAACGGTATGGGCCCAACGCTCCCTGGCAGCAGCCCGAGAAGGACAACGTGGCACTTCCGGATGTGCTGTTCCCCGCCGTGCGGCGGGTGGAGCTGCCGGTGGGCGGGGAGTTGGGGGTGTCGGTCGACGGCTCCGAGGACTCGGGTGAGTGGTGGCCGGGGGGTGCGGAGCGGGAGGCCGTGCTGCCGGTGTTCAGCCCGTACCAGACGCGGCCTGGCCAGTACGTCGAGGTGTTCAACCGGGGGCGTACGCCCTTCCCGTACCGGGTGGAGTCGTCGGTGCCGTGGCTGGGGGTGGACCGGCCGAGGGGGCGGGTCGAGCAGCAGGTGCGGTTGGGGGTGGGGGTGGACTGGGCTCGGGTGCCGGACGGTCGTACGGAGGCATCGTTGACGGTGTCGGGCGCGGGGGCGTCGGTGGTGGTCGGGTGCGTCGTGGAGAAGCCGTCGCGGGGGGAACGGCGGGGGCTGCGGGGGTTCGTGGAGGCGGGGGGTTATGTGGCGATCGACGCCGACAACCACTCGCGGGCGGTGGGGAGTTGGCGGCGGCTGGACCGTATCGGGCGGACGGGCGCGGGGATGACGCCCTGGCCGGTGACAGCTCCGCGTCGGACCCCGGGCGGGGGTTCGGCGCGGCTGGAGTACGAGGTCGGCCTGTTGTCGGCGGGTGAGGTGACGGTGTGGGCGTATCTGTCGCCGCGCAACCCGACGCTTCCGACGGGCGGGCTGCGGTACGCGGTCTCGTTCGACGAGGGCGAGCCGCAGCAGGTCGACATCCACGCCGTCACGGGCGCGGACGACGGCCTGATGAACAAGCAGTGGGCACGGCACACGTCCGACAACGTGAATGTGACGGCGACCAGGCATGCGGTGGCTGCGGCGGGGGTGCACCGGCTGAAGTTCTGGGTGGTCGATCCGACGGTGGTGGTGCAGCGGCTGGTGATCGACACGGGTGGGCTGACGCCGACGTATCTGGGGCCGTTGGAGAGTCGCCGCATCCGCTGAAGAGGTAATACACCGAGTGAAGGGACCGCACATGAACGACTTCCGCATGCCCGTTTCCGCCGTCGCGTTGGTGGGCGTGGCGCTTCTGATCACCGGCGCGGGCGCGCAGCCGGCGTCGGCGCACCCGGACCCCGTCCTGCTGAGGGCGTTGGCGGCCGGTACCGGCGTACGCATCGGCACTGCCGTGGACATGGCGGCGCTGGCTGACGATACGACATATCGCCGAAAAGTCGCACGGGAGTTCAATTCAGTTACCGCCGAGAACGTGATGAAGTGGGAATCGGTCGAGCCGAGTCGGGGGACGTACGACTGGGGGAAGGCCGATGACCTGGTGCGTTTCGCGCGGGCGCACGGGCAGGCGGTGCGGGGCCACACGCTGGTGTGGCACAGCCAGTTGCCGGGCTGGCTGACGACAGGAGTGGCGGACGGATCGATCGGGGCGGAGGAGCTGCGCGGGATTCTGAAGGTCCACATCACGAAGGAGGTGAAGCGGTACAAGGGCAAGATCTATGAGTGGGACGTCGTGAACGAGGTCTTCGAGGAGGACGGTTCGCTGCGCGACTCGATCTGGCTGCGTGAGCTGGGTCCGTCGTACATCGAGGACGCCTTCCGCTGGGCCCACGCGGCCGACCCGAAGGCGAAGCTGTTCCTGAACGACTACAACGTCGAGGGCGTCAACGCGAAGTCGACGGCCTACTACGACCTGGCGAAGCGGCTGCGGGCGGAGGGCGTGCCGGTACAGGGCTTCGGTATCCAGGGACACTTGGCGATCCAGTACGGCTTCCCGGGCCAGGTCGCCGAGAACCTCGCGCGCTTCGAGAAGCTGGGCATGCAGACGGCGTTCACGGAGGTCGACGTACGCATGATCCTGCCGGTGGAGGAGTCGAAGCTGGCGGCACAGGCGACGTACTTCCGGGGGCTGCTGGACGCATGTCTGAACGCCCGACGGTGCACGTCGTTCACGGTGTGGGGGTTCAGCGACAAGTACTCGTGGGTGCCGGGGGTGTTCGCCGGGCAGGGGGCGGCGACGCTGATGGACGAGGAGTTCGGGCCGAAGCCGGCGTATGCGGCGGTGGGGGAGGGGCTGGCCGCAGGCTGACTCTCTCGCGGCTGGCGGCTGGCGGCTGGCGGCTGTTGGCTCGGCGGCTCAGCGGGTCGGTTCGTAGGCGAGCTGTTTGATCTGGCGGAGGGCCAGGGTCGTTTCGACGGAGTGGACGCCGTCGAGGACGCCGATCCGCTCGGTCAGGTACCGGTACAGGGTGCCCGTGCTGCGGTTGCTGACGGCCGCGACGATGTTGGACTGGCCGGTGGTCGCCGCGGCGAAGCTCACCTCGGGGTGTGCCGCGAGCGACCGTCCGACCGAGTCGAGGGCGGACGGCTTCACGGTCAGCCAGAGCAGCGCGGTGACGCCCTGACCGAGAGCGGCGTTGTCGATCTGCACGTCGAAGTACAGGGCGCCGGTGGAGCGCAGCTGCTCCAGCCGCCGTCGGACGACGGACTCCGACTGGCCGGTACCGGTCTGGAGTTCGGCGAACGTGGCCCGGCCGTCCCGCCGCAGCAGGGCGAGCAGCGCTTCGTCGGTCTCGTCGAGGAGTACGGGCGTCGCCGGTGGCTCGGTCCGGGGCGGACGCAGCGCATCCTCCTGCGCCGGCTCCAGCGCCCGGTTCTTGTTCAGCCAGCCCAGTGCGCCGCCGTAGAAGTGGTGCAGCAGACAGTGGGCGCTGACGGAGACGACCCGGGGTGTGCGCTGGAGGCGGTCGAAGAGGAGTTCGTCCCGCTCCTTCTGACTGCGGGGCCGCATCGAGCACACCACCTCGGTACCGCCCGAGACCAGGTCGATGTACGAGGTGTCGGGGCGCCGGGCCAGGGCGTTCGCGAGCTGTTCGGCCACGTCGGGGGTGCAGCGCAGCCGCACGATCCAGCTGGTCCGGCCGAGCACACTCGCGTCGGTCATGCCCAGCACCCTCAGGCTCGCCGTCGTACGCAGCCGCCGGAAACGCCGGGCCACCGTCTGGTCGGAGACCCCGAGGACCTCGGCGATACGGCTGAACGGGGCCCGTCCGTCGATCTGGAGCGCGTGGAGCAGCTTGAGGTCGAGGGCGTCGAGGGGGCCCGGGGCAGTGGGGGTGGAGTGCTCCACCGGGACTCTCCTGCTGTGGGTGGGAGGCGGGCGTTGACCTGCTGGGAGCTGGGAGCTGGGAGGGGTCGATCGTCGATCGAGGGGGGTCTTCTCAGCGTAGGCCGCCTTCGGATGCCGTGTGGCCCGGGACCCGGGGGAATCGGTCCCGGGCCACACGGAGGCGCCGCACCCGTCCCCACGGACGGCGCCGGTGCCGGCAGGCCCGGTGGTCATCCGATCCGCTCAGGGCCGTGCCGCCGGTATGTCGGGTGTCGCCGCGCCGGTGGTGGCGTGCGGGGCCGGGGCCGGGGTGCCCTGGGCGGTGACCCGGGGTGTCGTGTGCTGCTGGCGGCGTAGCAGGGCGGCTCCGACGGCGGCGGCCAGCAGGGCCAGTACGGCCGAGACGATCAGACAGAGCCGGAGTCCGTCGACGAAGGCCTCGGACAGGGCGGCCATGACCCGGGGTGTGTCCGCGCCCAGGTCGAGTCCGCCGACCGCGCTGAGCCCGCCGCTGTCCGCGACGGAGGTGACCTGCTGGACCGTCGCCCCGGTCAGACCCGCGTCACGGAGGTGGTCGGGCAGGACGTCGACGGCCCGGGAAGTCAGCAGGGTGCCGAGGATTGCGGGACCGAGGGCGCCGCCGACCTGGCGGAAGGCGTTGTTGCCGGCCGCGGCCATACCGGCCTGGTGGAACGGCACCGAACTGACGGCCGTGGCGGTCATCGGCGTGATGACGAAGGACAGACCGAAGCCGAGCAGGGCCAGCCGCCAGGCGAGCGAGCCGAACGAGGTGTCCGTACCGATGGAGGTGAGCGACAGCAGCGCGGCGGCGCTGATCACCAGGCCGCCCGGGATCAGCACCCGGGGGGAGACGCGGTGCATCAGACGTCCGACCGGGGCGCCGAGCAGCAGCGGGACCATGCTCACCATCACCAGCCGGTAGGCCGCTTCGAGGGTGCTGAGCTGCTGGACGATGCCGAAGTAGAGGCTGAGCGCGAAGAAGAAGCCGATCAGGCCGAGGAAGCTGATCATGGCGATGAGGGTGGTGGCGGTGAAGGCCGGGCTGCGGAACAGCGTCAGGTCCAGCATCGGGTCGGCGCTGCGCCGCTCCACCATGACGAACGCGACCGCGCCGACCACGGCGGTGGACAGCGCGACCATGACCTTCGGGTCGGTGAAGGAGGTGACGCCGCCCTCGATGATCCCGTACACCAGAGCGGTGATCGTCAGTGCGGCGGTGGCCTGGCCGGGCCAGTCCAGGCGGCGGGTGCCCGGGGCGCGGGAGTCGGTCAGCAGCTTCGCGGCGAAGGCCATCGCGAGCAGCGAGACCGGGATGGGCAGGAGGTAGATCCAGCGCCAGGCGAAGTGTTCGAGGATCAGGCCGGCGATGAGAGAACCGAGGGCCAGCGCCGACATGAGGGCGGTCGCCCACAGCCCGATGAACTTCCCGCGCTCACGCGGGTCGGGCACGGCGTGGCTGATCAGCGCGAGCGTCGTGGGCAGCAGGGCGGCGGCCCCGAGCCCCGCGAACGCCTGTCCGACCCACACGACCTCGACGGACTGCGCGCACAGCGCGATCAGAGCGCCCAGGGCACTGAAGGCCAGCCCGGCCTGGAACACCTTCTTCCGGCCGTGCACGTCCCCGAACACCCCGGCGGTCAGGATGAGGGCGGCCATGGGCAGCACGAACGCGTCGGACACCCAGGACAGTTGCGAGGTCGAGGTACCGAGGGCCCGCTGAATGGCGGGCAGGCTGGCCGAGACGGTGGTCACCGGCAGATAGGCGACGAACACGCCGAGGCAGGCCATGACGAGCGTGGCCACCCGCCGTTCCTGCGGCACTTTCACCGTGGACGTGACGTTCACGAAACTCTCCCTCGGGGGCGCCGGGCGCGGCGCTAGCTGACTTCGGGCGTCACTTTCCGCTGGGTGATGGCCGGGATCCAGCCATGACCGCCGGATCTCGGGAATCCGACACCAAAGGTGTGGAGGGAAGCGATTTCCGACATCGATGGGGAGGGTGAGTGCTGAACCAGGCGGAACTCGTCGCCCTCCGGTGGGCGCGTTGCCAAAGCAAAGCGTCGCTAAATTCCCGGCAATGATTCCGGATCGCCCGCCCCAGGTGAGGGCTCGGCGTGGCGAAGGCGTCGATCCCACCGATAACTTCGGTTTCTTGATCGCACTGTTGTTTACGTGTTCCACGGGGGAACCACCATGAGTGACCTGCGCCTCGACGACACCATATTCGCGGACCTGAAGAAGACGTTCTCCTCGATCAGCGACCGCATGGAGGCGACCCGGCGCAGCCTGCGTGGCGCGGACGCCTCCTGCGTCGGGGAGGGCGGGCTCGTCGAGGACGTACAGGACTTCGCCGACGACTGGGGCTACGGCATCAAACAGCTCGGCAAGCACACCCAGGGCGCGGTGAAGATGATCAACAAGATCGCCGAGACCTTCGACGACCTGGACCTCCAACTGGCCGAGTCCCTCAAGGCCGCCAAGGCCTCCAAGAAGGGCAAGTGACGTGGCCGGGCAGCGGACGGTACCGCCGAACATAGGCTGGGACCCCACCCCGGGGGATGTCGAGGACACCCGGGACCTCGCGAAGCGACTGGGCAGGCTGGCGAGTGAACTCGGCACCGCGCTGGGGGAGTTGGACCGGATCGAGCTCGGTGCCTGGAAAGGCAGGACCGCGATCGCGTTCTCCGATTACATCGGCCAGGACGTCACCCCGCTCATCCGCAAGAGCCACGAGTCGTTCGACAAGGCCGCGCGCGCTCTGCACAAGTGGGCCGGCGAACTCCAGGACTTCCAGGACGAGACGGACCGCCTGGACAAGTCCGCCAAGGAGAAGCTCGACGCCAAGTCGGACGCCGAGGCCAAGGCCGGCGGCGACGGCAGCGAGGAGCTGGGCAAGGCCTCCGGCGACGTGGACGGCGTCATCCGCAAGGTCCACGAACTCGAGGAGCGCTACCGCCGGGCCGCCGGCCACATCAGCCGCGAGCTGGACAAGGCCGCCGACATCGCCCCCGACGAGCCCGGCTTCTGGGACAAGCTCGGCACGGGCATCGCCGACGCCTGGGGCGCCACCGGCGACTGGCTCAAGGAGCACGCCGACCTGATCAAGGAGATCGGCGACGTACTGAGCCTGGTCAGCAGCGCCCTGGGCGTGATCGCCATCATCACCGCCCCCTTCGAACCGATCGGCGCGATCTTCGCCGCTGCGGCGATGATCACGAGCGGGGCCGCATTGCTGACGCATGTGGTGGCCAAGGCGGCGGGCGCGGATGTCAGCTGGGCGGACATCGGCTTCGACGCGCTGGGGATTCTGCCGGGGGTGAAGGGGCTTACGGGGACCGCTCAGTTGGCCAAGGGCGCCGATGCCACCGCGCGCGCCGCCAAGCTCGGCCGGGGATTCGTCGGGGCGCCACAGGCCAGCAAGCTGTTCGTTCTCTTCGGCCCCCAGAAAATCGTCCAGGTCGTCAAACTCGGCGACGAAGGCGGCCGTATGGCTCTGGCCGTCGAGAGCGGACTGCAGAACGTCCGCCAGGGCCAGTGGCTCGGCACCCAGGGGATCAACCTGGTCGCGTCCAAACTGCCGTTCATCAAGAGCGCCGAAGACGTCATCGCGCCGATGAGCAACGCGGGCCGAGCCCTGGACGCCACCATCAAGGGCGCGCTCACCGGCAACAAGGCCCACACCATCGCCACCAACGACTACGGGAACTGAGCACCGAGGTATGGACAACGCCGAAGAACCCCGGGTGCTGGGCGTGGAGGGCGTGACGCTGCCGCCCATGAGCATCCGCCTGCCGGAAGGAATGCACGCGATCGAGGTCTCCCTCGACGAGACCGAACGGACCGAAGCCGTAAGGCAGTTGGTCCGGGACATCTACCCACGCGGCGAGGAGCCCCTGTGGGAGGCGATGAGCGCGCTGTACGGGGCCACGGCACAGGAGATGTCGTCGGGCGGCGTCTCGTTCTTCGGTATCGGGCTGTACGAGATCGAGGACGGCGGAGGCGTGGCGCACTGCTCGCTCACCGTGGCGGTGTTCGAGTCGGGGGAGGCGGACCCGGACATCGTCGCCCAGGGCGTCTTCGCGACGCTGGGCCCCGATCCGATGCGAGACGTGACGTGGCTGGACCTGCCGTGCGGTCCGGCGGTCTCGGTGATCTCGTTCCGCAAACTCGTGGTGGACGGCCAGTACACGAAGAGCGGCAACGACGAGGAACTGACGATGGGGCAGATCCAGGTGCACATCCCCTTCTCGACAGGTCCTTACACGGCCGTGATCACTCTGGACACGGCCTCTGTGGAACAGTGGGACGAGTTCACGCATGCCATTGCCGGAATAGTCGGATCGCTGGAATTCCCCAGCTCAGGAGAGATGACGCACTGATGGACTGGACTCCCGCCGCCGACGAGGACCAGCTTTTCCGCATCACCGTCAAATTCGCCACCGGTGTGGCTCCCGCGGTCTCCGGCAGCAGATGGTTCCGGGACGCCGAGCGCAACGACATCCAGGGGGAGCTGGCCGAATGGCCTGACGGTCCCGTCTTCACCCCGCGCACGCAGGGCGACCAGGCCGCACGCGGCGTCGGCCGTGGTCTCCTCTCCGCGATCCCCGTGATCGCGAACATCATCGCCAACATAGGCGGAGCCGGCGGTTCGCCCTTCGGCAGCGGCGCCGGATCGGGGAAGCCGGAGGAGCCGGAGAACGAGGTCGACGACTTCCCGGTGATGTGGGCCGCCCCCGGCACCCTTGCCCGGACGGTGCCGTGGCAGCTCGATCCCGGGCGGCGCCCCGAGGGGTACCTCACGGATCTGGTCGTGACCAGCCGACGACTGCTCTTCCTCGACGAGGTCGGCGTTCTGGCGGAATTTCCACGGGAGTCCATCTCCGGGGCCAGGCAAATGGAGTTCAGCCGCATCGGTGCGGATATGCGCCTCACGTTTGCGGACGACTCCTGGATTCGTCTCTTCACGGGTAGTCCGGCGAACGCCGAGAGGCTCGCCGGGATTCTCAACGGCGACGTACAGGTCGTGCCCGAAAGCGCACTCACGGATGCGCAGCGCGCGCGGGTGGCCCGTTTCGTGGCTCATCTGCGCGGTTCCCTGCATCCGCCCGTGTACACCAGGTACCCCAGCGGAATCGTCCGCGTGGAAGTCTGTGTGCCGTCCAAGGCCGGAAAGGATCTCGTCGATGTGACGGGGATCCTGATGGACGACCAGGGCGAGGCGGCTCCGCCGAAGCCGGGCGACCTGTAGGCCCCTTACATCTCGTACGCTTCCGCCAGTTGAACAACCGATCAAGCAACTGACTGTCGGAGAGGCCCGAATGAACCGAAGACGTACCACTGCCGTGATCGCGACGGCCGGAGCCCTCGCGCTCACGGTGCTCAACGCCCCGGCCGCGCAGGCGAAGGACACAGGCATCGTCGTGTCAGGCCTTGTCATAAACAACGGCAAGCCGGTGGTGGTCGGCACATCGCGGGTGGTGGAACCGTCCTTCACCTTCGATATGACCCTGCCTCCGGGGTACGACACGAACCACCCGCTCCGCTATGACGCGCAACCCTTCCTTTACCAGCGAAGCGTTCTGCTTCCCGAGATAGAGCTGGGCATCAGGACCTGCTACGAGGTCAGCCTCAAGAAGGCCCATTGCGAGGGCACGCTGTCCATCGACCCCGATCCGTCGCAGAAGCAGATCGACTCCAACAGCGACGCCACCAAGTGGAAGATCGGCATGGCCCTCGCACTGTTCAAGGACAACGGCGAGCTCGTCGCCCAGGAGTTCGAGACAAGGCCCGGAGGCGTCTCACTCAGGCGCGCCGCGAAGCTCACCGTCGCCGACGCCACCCCCGAGCCGGTCACCAAGGGCAAGAAGATCACCGTCGCGGGCAAGCTCACCCGGGCGAACTGGACCACCCACAGGAACGGCCCCTACGCCGGCAGCACCGTGAGCCTCCAGTTCCGCGCCAAGAACGCCACCGCCTTCAAGACGCTCAAGAAGGTCACCACCAACAGCGCGGGTGCCCTCCGCACCACGGTCACCGCCTCCACCGACGGCTTCTTCCGGTGGGTCTACTACGGCAACACGACGACCGGCACCGCCACCAGCGCCCAGGACTACATCGACGTGCGCTGAACCGTGAACCGGTCAGTGACTGAGCCTCGCGCCCAGCAGCGGCAGCAGCCGCTCCCGCAGTAGTCGCCGGGCCGGGTCCAAGGTCGCCCACAGGAGTTTGTGGCGGGTGCCGTCCGTCATGACCACCTCCATGCCGGAGGTGGTCACCCCGCCGTGCAGACGCGCCGCGGCCATCCCCGCGAACGGGATCAGCTTGTGGCGTACGCGGGCCGCCCGGGTCACCGTCTCCGTGAGCAGCGTGTTCCACGCGTCGAGGGACGGGATCCGGTGGCGTTCCTCGATGGGGTCGGTCGGCGAGAGGAACAGGGCACGTGCGTGGCCGGACTCGTACAGCTGTATGACCGTGAGCGGTATCTGCCAGGACGGCGACGCGATCCGTACCTCCAGGACGGCCGCGTCCGCTGCCCACAGGGCGTCCGAGACCTGCATGCCGTCCGCCCGCCAGCCCCGTATGTGTGACTCCAGGCGCGCCGCCGCGGTGCTCAGGTTCATGCCATACGTCACACCGGGATCATGGCCGACGCGGCCGGCCGGGCGACATGCCCCGCTCGTGTTTGACCTTCGTCACCCTCGGGGTATTCTCTCCGGCTCGATTGGCGGAGGCCGTGCCCCGTATGGCAGACTGTCGGAGTTGCTCGGTCGAGCGCCGATGCTGCGCGCCTCCCGTCGGGAGGACCGGAAGCGAGTCCCACAGTACTCGTCGCCTCAACTGCCGTAAGGCAGCGCTGGGGCGGACGTACGGGAATCTTTCGGGAAGTGTCAGCGGGGTGCAGGCCAGGCGCCCGGTGGGTGTCCATGCCCCCCGGTCCTGCGGTTGCTTTCGGGCGGGCCGCGTCCCTCGTACGTAGGGGAATCCGTTGATGGATTAGCGGATATCTGTGCGGCAGGAGCGCGACACACCCGACCGCGTGGGTCGGAGGACGGGGACGCGAACCCCCGGGTTGCAGAGCGTTTCACTAGACAAAGGACTACTGAGTAGCCATGGCGGGACAGAAGATCCGCATCCGGCTCAAGGCCTACGACCACGAGGTCATCGATTCCTCGGCGAAGAAGATCGTCGAGACGGTGACGCGAACTGGTGCGTCGGTCGCGGGCCCGGTGCCGCTGCCCACTGAGAAGAACGTGTACTGCGTCATCAAGTCGCCGCACAAGTACAAGGACTCGCGCGAGCACTTCGAGATGCGCACGCACAAGCGCCTGATCGACATTCTCGACCCGACGCCCAAGACCGTTGACTCTCTGATGCGACTCGACCTCCCGGCCGGTGTCGACATCGAGATCAAGCTCTAGGGAACGGTGATCTGAGAATGGCTAAGCAGATCAAGGGCATCCTGGGCGAGAAGCTCGGCATGACGCAGGTGTGGGACGAGAACAACCGTGTTGTTCCCGTCACCGTCGTCAAGGCGAGCACCAACGTCGTCACCCAGGTCCGTACGAACGACACCGACGGCTACGAAGCGGTCCAGATCGCCTTCGGCGAGATCGACCCCCGCAAGGTGAACAAGCCCCTCAAGGGTCACTTCGCCAAGGCCGACGTCACCCCCCGCCGCCACCTCGTCGAGATCCGCACCGCGGACGCCTCCGAGTACACGCTGGGCCAGGAGATCTCCGCTGAGGTCTTCGAGGCCGGCGTCAAGGTGGACGTGACCGGCAAGAGCAAGGGCAAGGGCTTCGCCGGTGTCATGAAGCGTCACAACTTCAAGGGCCTCGGCGCCGGTCACGGCACCCAGCGCAAGCACCGCTCCCCCGGTTCCATCGGTGGCTGTGCCACCCCGGGCCGCGTGTTCAAGGGCCTCCGCATGGCGGGTCGCATGGGCAACGAGCGGGTCACCACCCAGAACCTGACCGTTCACGCCGTTGACGCGGAGAAGGGCCTGCTCCTTATCAAGGGCGCGGTTCCTGGTCCGAACGGCGGCCTCGTCCTGGTCCGCACCGCGGCCAAGGGGGCCTGAGGACTCATGAGCACCATTGACATTCTGTCGCCCTCCGGCGACACAGCCGGGACCATCGAGCTCCCGGCCGAGATCTTCGACGTAGAGAAGATCAGCGTTCCGCTGCTTCACCAGGTCGTCGTCGCACAGCTGGCCGCCGCCCGTCAGGGCACGCACAAGGTCAAGCGTCGTGGCGAGGTCCGCGGTGGTGGTAGGAAGCCTTACCGCCAGAAGGGCACCGGCCGCGCCCGTCAGGGTTCGACCCGTGCGCCGCAGTTCGCCGGCGGTGGCGTCGTTCACGGCCCCACCCCGCGCGACTACTCGCAGCGGACCCCCAAGAAGATGAAGGCCGCGGCCCTGCGCCACGCCCTCACCGACCGGGCCCGCAACGCTCGTATCCACGTCATCACCGGCGTGATCGAGGGCGAGACCCCCTCCACCAAGGCCGCCAAGAGCTTCCTCGGCAAGGTCAGCGAGCGCAAGAACGTGCTCCTGGTCATCGAGCGCTCCGACGAGGCCGCGCTGCTTTCCGCGCGCAACCTGCCCCAGGTGCACATCCTGGAGCCGGGCCAGCTGAACACGTACGACGTTCTCGTCTCGGACGACGTGGTCTTCACCCAGGCCGCTTTCGAGTCCTTCGTGTCCGGCCCCAAGGCCACTGACACCGAAGGGAGCGAGGTCTGATGGCGATCCGTCACCCCGCCATTGCCTCCAAGGCGGCCAAGGCCGCCAAGGCCGCGCGCGTCGCCAAGGCGAAGCGCCACGAGGCCGAGGGCAAGAACACCGTCGTCACGCCGGTCAGCAAGTCGTTCACGGACCACCGTGACGTCCTGCTGAAGCCGGTCGTGTCCGAGAAGAGCTACGCGCTCATCGACGAGAACAAGTACACGTTCATCGTCGCTCCCGGCAGCAACAAGACCCAGATCAAGCAGGCCGTCCAGGCGGTCTTCTCGGTCAAGGTCACCGGGGTCAACACGATCAACCGCATCGGCAAGCGCAAGCGCACCAAGAGCGGTTTCGGTAAGCGCGCTGACACCAAGCGAGCGATCGTGACCCTCGCAGAGGGCGACCGTATCGACATCTTCGGCGGTCCGTCCGCGTAAGCGGGTCGGATCGTCCGATATCGGACGAGGACTGAGAAATGGGAATCCGCAAGTACAAGCCGACTACGCCGGGCCGTCGTGGCTCCAGCGTCGCCGACTTCGTCGAGGTCACGCGGTCCACGCCGGAGAAGTCGCTGGTCCGCCCGCTGCACAGCAAGGGCGGCCGTAACAACGCCGGTCGTGTGACCGTTCGCCACCAGGGTGGCGGACACAAGCGCGCCTACCGAGTGATCGACTTCCGTCGTCACGACAAGGACGGCGTGCCGGCGAAGGTCGCGCACATCGAGTACGACCCCAACCGCACCGCGCGCATCGCGCTGCTGCACTACGCGGACGGCGAGAAGCGCTACATCCTCGCCCCCCGCAACCTGTCGCAGGGCGACCGCGTCGAGAACGGTCCTGGGGCCGACATCAAGCCGGGCAACAACCTGGCGCTCCGCAACATCCCGGTCGGTACCACGATCCACGCGATCGAGATCCGTCCCGGTGGCGGCGCCAAGTTCGCCCGCTCCGCAGGCGCCTCGGTGCAGCTGCTGGCGAAGGAGGGCACGATGGCCCACCTTCGTATGCCCTCCGGTGAGATCCGTCTGGTCGACCAGCGCTGCCGCGCCACGGTCGGCGAGGTCGGCAACGCCGAGCAGAGCAACATCAACTGGGGCAAGGCCGGGCGCAAGCGCTGGCTGGGCGTCCGTCCGACCGTTCGCGGTGTGGCGATGAACCCGGTTGACCACCCGCACGGTGGTGGTGAAGGCAAGACCTCCGGTGGACGTCACCCGGTCTCGCCGTGGGGTCAGAAGGAGGGTCGTACTCGTTCGCCGAAGAAGGCTTCGAACAAGTACATCGTCCGCCGCCGCAAGACGAACAAGAAGCGCTAGGAGCGGGTTTAGATGCCGCGCAGTCTCAAGAAGGGGCCCTTCGTCGACGACCACCTGATCAAGAAGGTGGACGCCCAGAACGAAGCCGGTTCCAAGAACGTCATCAAGACCTGGTCCCGTCGCTCGATGATCATCCCGGCCATGCTCGGCCACACGATCGCGGTGCACAACGGCAAGACCCACATTCCGGTGTTTGTCACCGAGTCGATGGTCGGCCACAAGCTCGGCGAGTTCTCGCCGACGCGCACCTTCCGGGGTCACGTCAAGGACGACCGGAAGTCGAAGCGCCGCTAACGCGGGGTGGAATGACCATGACAGACACTGGAAGGACAACCATGGAAGCCAGGGCCCAGGCGCGGTACATCCGCGTTACGCCCATGAAGGCCCGCCGCGTGGTGGACCTTATCCGTGGCATGGATGCCACGGAGGCTCAGGCGGTCCTGCGTTTCGCCCCGCAGGCCGCGAGCGTGCCGGTCGGCAAGGTGCTTGACAGCGCCATTGCCAACGCCGCGCACAACTACGACCACACCGACGCCGGCAGCCTCGTCATCACCGAGGCGTACGTCGACGAGGGTCCGACCCTGAAGCGGTTCCGGCCGCGTGCCCAGGGCCGTGCCTACCGGATCCGCAAGCGGACCAGCCACATCACCGTGGTCGTCAGCAGCAAGGAAGGTTCCCGGTAATGGGCCAGAAGGTAAACCCGCACGGGTTCCGACTCGGCATCACCACCGACTTCAAGTCGCGTTGGTACGCCGACAAGCTGTACAAGGACTACGTCGGAGAAGACGTCGCCATCCGTCGGATGATGACGTCCGGCATGGAGCGCGCCGGCATCTCGAAGGTCGAGATCGAGCGCACCCGTGACCGCGTCCGCGTCGACATCCACACCGCGCGTCCGGGCATCGTCATCGGCCGCCGCGGCGCCGAGGCCGACCGTATCCGCGGCGACCTGGAGAAGCTGACCAAGAAGCAGGTCCAGCTCAACATCCTCGAGGTCAAGAGCCCGGAGACGGACGCTCAGCTGGTGGCCCAGGCCGTCGCCGAGCAGCTGTCCTCCCGCGTCTCCTTCCGTCGTGCCATGCGCAAGAGCATGCAGGGCACGATGAAGGCCGGCGCCAAGGGCATCAAGATCCAGTGCGGTGGCCGTCTCGGCGGCGCCGAGATGTCCCGCTCGGAGTTCTACCGCGAGGGCCGTGTGCCCCTGCACACGCTCCGCGCGAACGTCGACTACGGCTTCTTCGAGGCCAAGACGACCTTCGGCCGTATCGGTGTGAAGGTCTGGATCTACAAGGGCGACGTCAAGAACATCGCCGAGGTCCGCGCCGAGAACGCCGCTGCCCGTGCGGGTAACCGCCCGGCCCGTGGCGGTGCCGGTGGCGGCAGCGACCGTCCGGCCCGTGGTGGCGGCCGTGGTGGCGAGCGTGGCGGCCGCGGCCGCAAGCCGCAGCAGGCTCCCGCTGCCGAGGCCCCCAAGGCCGAGGCTCCGGCGGCTGCCGCTCCGGCTGCTGAAAGCACCGGAACGGAGGCCTGACCGACATGCTGATCCCCCGTAGGGTCAAGCACCGCAAGCAGCACCACCCCAAGCGCCGTGGTATGGCCAAGGGCGGTACGACGGTCGCGTTCGGCGAGTACGGCATTCAGGCCGTCACGCCGGCGTACGTGACCAACCGCCAGATCGAGGCCGCCCGTATCGCGATGACCCGCCACATCAAGCGTGGCGGCAAGGTCTGGATCAACATCTACCCGGACCGCCCGCTCACGAAGAAGCCTGCCGAGACCCGCATGGGTTCCGGTAAGGGTTCGCCGGAGTGGTGGATCGCGAACGTGCACCCGGGCCGGGTCATGTTCGAGCTGTCCTACCCCAACGAGAAGATCGCCCGTGAGGCCCTCACTCGCGCAGCCCACAAGCTGCCGATGAAGTGCCGGATCGTCAAGCGCGAGGCAGGTGAAGCGTGATGTCGGCCGGTACCAAGGCGTCCGAGCTGCGCGAACTGGGTGACGAGGAGCTTCTCAACAAGCTCCGCGAAGCCAAGGAAGAGCTGTTCAACCTCCGCTTCCAGGCGGCGACCGGTCAGCTCGAGAACCACGGTCGGCTCAAGGCCGTCCGGAAGGACATCGCGCGGATCTACACCCTGATGCGTGAGCGCGAGCTGGGCATCGAGACGGTGGAGAGCGCCTGATGAGCGAGAGCAACGTGACCGAGAACAGCACCACGACCGAGGCGCGCGGTTTCCGCAAGACCCGTGAGGGTCTCGTCGTCAGCGACAAGATGGACAAGACCGTCGTCGTCGCTGTCGAGGACCGTGTGAAGCACGCGCTGTACGGCAAGGTCATCCGCCGTACGAGCAAGCTCAAGGCGCACGACGAGCAGAACGCTGCCGGCATCGGCGACCGTGTCCTCCTCATGGAGACGCGTCCGCTGTCCGCCACGAAGCGCTGGCGCATCGTCGAGATCCTCGAGAAGGCCAAGTAAGTCCTCCTGCGGGCACCCCCGCAGGACAGTTCCGCCAGGCTCGGTGAGCTCCGCAAGACACGCAGAACACTTGCGGGGCTCGCCGGGAACCGGCAGACAATCAGGAGATAGACGTGATCCAGCAGGAGTCGCGACTGCGTGTCGCCGACAACACTGGTGCGAAGGAAATCCTTTGCATCCGTGTCCTCGGTGGCTCCGGTCGCCGCTACGCGGGCATCGGTGACGTCATCGTCGCCACCGTCAAGGACGCGATCCCCGGCGGCAACGTGAAGAAGGGTGACGTCATCAAGGCGGTCATCGTTCGCACCGTCAAGGAGCGCCGCCGTCCGGACGGCTCGTACATCCGTTTCGACGAGAACGCCGCTGTTGTTCTGAAGAACGACGGCGACCCTCGTGGCACCCGTATCTTCGGCCCGGTCGGCCGGGAGCTGCGCGAGAAGAAGTTCATGAAGATCATCTCGCTCGCGCCGGAGGTGCTGTAAGCATGAAGATCAAGAAGGGCGACCTGGTTCAGGTCATCACCGGTAAGGACAAGGGCAAGCAGGGCAAGGTCATCGCGGCCTTCCCCCGCGAGGACCGCGTCCTGGTCGAGGGTGTCAACCGGGTCAAGAAGCACACCAAGGCCGGCCCGACCGCGAAGGGTTCGCAGGCCGGCGGCATCGTCACGACCGAGGCGCCCGTCCACGTCTCCAACGTCCAGCTGGTCGTTGAGAAGGACGGCAAGAAGGTCGTCACGCGTGTCGGTTACCGCTTCGACGACGAGGGCAACAAGGTTCGCGTTGCCAAGCGGACGGGTGAGGACATCTGATGACGACCACCACCACTCCGCGTCTCAAGACGAAGTACCGCGAGGAGATCGCGGGCAAGCTGCGTGAGGAGTTCTCGTACGAGAACGTCATGCAGATCCCCGGCCTCGTCAAGATCGTGGTCAACATGGGTGTGGGCGACGCCGCCCGCGACTCCAAGCTGATCGAGGGCGCCATCCGCGACCTCACCACGATCACCGGTCAGAAGCCGGCCGTCACCAAGGCCCGCAAGTCCATCGCGCAGTTCAAGCTGCGTGAGGGTCAGCCGATCGGTGCCCACGTCACGCTTCGTGGCGACCGCATGTGGGAGTTCCTGGACCGCACCCTGTCGCTCGCGCTGCCGCGCATCCGCGACTTCCGTGGTCTGTCTCCCAAGCAGTTCGACGGTCGTGGCAACTACACCTTCGGTCTCACCGAGCAGGTCATGTTCCACGAGATCGACCAGGACAAGATCGACCGCACCCGGGGTATGGACATCACCGTGGTGACCACGGCGACCAACGACGCCGAAGGCCGCGCCCTTCTCCGTCACCTCGGCTTCCCCTTCAAGGAGGCGTAAGCGAGATGGCGAAGAAGGCTCTGATTGCCAAGGCTGCTCGTAAGCCCAAGTTCGGTGTACGTGGCTACACGCGCTGCCAGCGCTGCGGCCGTCCGCACTCCGTGTACCGCAAGTTCGGCCTGTGCCGCGTCTGCCTTCGTGAGATGGCTCACCGTGGCGAGCTGCCGGGCGTGACCAAGAGCTCCTGGTAATCCCGTAATTCGGGATTCTGGAAGCTCTCGGTAAGCAAATGGGTTGGTCAGGTGCCCACCCCTCCATGGCTTAGGCTAGGAGGGTTGGGCGCCTGACGCCCGTACGACTTACTACGCCGTAGGTCCCCCGCACCGCACCCGTCCCGCCACTGAGTGAGTGGGGAGAGGGATGGCGCATCCAGGAAACCCCGGCGAGAGAGGCCGAAGGCCAATTCATGACCATGACTGATCCGATCGCGGACATGCTGACTCGTCTGCGTAACGCGAACTCGGCGTACCACGACACCGTGGGTATGCCGCACAGCAAGATCAAGTCGCACATCGCGGAGATCCTCCAGCAGGAGGGCTTCATCACGGGCTGGAAGGTCGAGGACGCCGAGGTCGGCAAGAACCTCGTTCTCGAGCTGAAGTTCGGCCCGAACCGTGAGCGCTCCATCGCGGGCATCAAGCGGATCTCCAAGCCCGGTCTCCGGGTTTACGCGAAGTCCACCAACCTGCCGAAGGTGCTCGGCGGCCTGGGCGTGGCGATCATCTCCACGTCGCACGGTCTCCTCACCGACAAGCAGGCCGGCAAGAAGGGCGTAGGCGGAGAAGTCCTCGCCTACGTCTGGTAGAAGGGAACGGAGGAAACAGCTATGTCGCGTATTGGCAAGCTCCCCATCACGGTTCCCGCCGGCGTGGACGTCACCATCGATGGCCGCACGGTCCAGGTGAAGGGCCCCAAGGGTTCCCTCTCCCACACCGTCGCTGCGCCGATCGACATCGCCAAGGGTGAGGACGGCGTTCTCAACGTCACCCGCCCCAACGACGAGCGTCAGAACAAGGCCCTGCACGGCCTGTCCCGCACGCTGGTGGCGAACATGATCACCGGCGTGACCACGGGTTACGTGAAGAAGCTCGAGATCAGCGGTGTCGGTTACCGCGTGGCGGCGAAGGGCACGAGCCTCGAGTTCGCGCTCGGCTACAGCCACCCGATCACCGTCGAAGCGCCCGAGGGCATCAGCTTCAAGGTCGAGAACCCGACGCGGTTCTCGGTCGAGGGCATCGACAAGCAGAAGGTCGGCGAGGTTGCGGCCAACATCCGCAAGCTGCGCAAGCCCGACCCGTACAAGGCCAAGGGTGTCAAGTACGAGGGCGAAGTCATCCGCCGCAAGGTCGGAAAGGCGGGTAAGTAAGCCATGGCATACGGTACGAAGATCGCTAAGGGCGACGCTTACAAGCGTGCTGCCATCAAGCGGCGTCACATCCGGATCCGTAAGAAGGTCAACGGAACGGCTGAGCGTCCCCGCCTGGTTGTGACCCGCTCCAACCGCCACATCGTGGCCCAGGTCATCGACGACATCCAGGGTCACACCCTGGCGTCGGCGTCGACCCTGGACGCCTCGATCCGCGGTACCGAGGGCGATGACAAGTCGGCGCAGGCCGGCAAGGTCGGCGCACTGGTCGCCGAGCGTGCCAAGGCCGCAGGCGTCGAGGCCGTTGTGTTCGACCGTGGTGGCAGCCGGTACGCCGGTCGTATCGCCGCCCTGGCCGACGCCGCCCGCGAAGCCGGGCTCAAGTTCTGAGCCGCCCGTCGCGCTCGCGGCCTCGTGTCGCGGCGCAGCGTAGCTAGCGGAAAAAGAGAGAGGTAATCCAATGGCTGGACCCCAGCGCCGCGGAAGCGGTGCCGGTGGCGGCGAGCGGCGGGACCGGAAGGGCCGTGACGGCGGCGCTGCTGCCGCCGAGAAGACCGCGTACGTTGAGCGCGTCGTCGCGATCAACCGCGTCGCCAAGGTTGTGAAGGGTGGTCGTCGCTTCAGCTTCACTGCGCTCGTCGTAGTGGGCGATGGCGATGGCACCGTCGGTGTCGGTTACGGCAAGGCCAAGGAGGTGCCGGCCGCGATCGCCAAGGGTGTTGAAGAGGCCAAGAAGCACTTCTTCAAGGTCCCCCGTATCCAGGGCACCATCCCGCACCCGATCACGGGCGAGAAGGCCGCGGGCGTCGTCCTGCTCAAGCCTGCTTCCCCCGGTACCGGCGTTATCGCCGGTGGCCCGGTGCGTGCTGTCCTGGAGTGCGCCGGCGTTCACGACATCCTGTCGAAGTCGCTCGGTTCGTCCAACGCGATCAACATCGTGCACGCGACCGTGGCGGCCCTCAAGGGCCTGCAGCGTCCCGAGGAGATCGCGGCCCGCCGCGGTCTGCCCCTCGAGGACGTCGCCCCCGCGGCTCTGCTTCGTGCGCGTGCGGGAGCGGGTGCGTAATGGCTCGCCTCAAGGTCACGCAGACGAAGTCGTACATCGGCAGCAAGCAGAACCACCGTGACACCCTGCGGTCCCTTGGTCTCAAGGGGATCAACACCGTGGTCGTCAAGGAGGACCGCCCCGAGTTCCGCGGAATGGTTCACACCGTCCGCCACCTCGTGTCGGTTGAGGAGGTCGACTGATCATGGCGGAGAACAACCCGCTCAAGATCCACAACCTCCGTCCCGCCCCGGGCGCCAAGACCGCCAAGACCCGTGTGGGTCGTGGTGAGGCGTCGAAGGGTAAGACGGCTGGTCGTGGTACCAAGGGCACGAAGGCCCGTTACCAGGTTCCGGAGCGCTTCGAGGGTGGCCAGATGCCCCTCCACATGCGTCTCCCGAAGCTCAAGGGCTTCAAGAACCCGTTCAAGACCGAGTACCAGGTCGTGAACCTCGACAAGCTGGGCGCGCTGTACCCGGAGGGTGGCGAGGTCACCGTCGAGGGTCTCGTCGCCAAGGGTGCCGTTCGCAAGAACAGCCTCGTCAAGGTCCTCGGCCAGGGCGAGATCTCCGTGGCGCTGCAGGTGACGGTCGACGCCGTCTCCGGCTCCGCCAAGGAGAAGATCACCGCCGCCGGCGGTACCGTCACCGAGCTCGTCTGAACACCACAGGCGCCTCGATGACTTGAGCGATCCCTGCCGGGGATACCCCACAAAAGGGGTATCCCCGGTTGGTCGTTCCAAGGGAGGCATGGTCGCCGGTAAGGTGGCCAGCACTGTCAATTTGAGTCCGTTGTGCTCACGAGGAACTCCGGACCCCTCTTGGCTGTTAGTTATCTGTCCGCTTATTCGTCGAACCTCAAGACCGTCACCTCTGACGCAGTAGCGCGGGGGTCGCAGGAGGCACCGTGCTCACCGCGTTCGCCCGGGCGTTCAAGACGCCCGACCTGCGCAAGAAGCTGCTCTTCACGCTCGGCATCATCGTGGTCTATCGGGTGGGCACGCACATCCCGATCCCCGGTGTCGACTACTCGAACGTCCAGACGTGTATCGATGTGGCGAAGGGCAACCAGGGCCTGTTCGGTCTGGTGAACATGTTCAGTGGCGGGGCGCTGCTGCAGATCACGATCTTCGCGCTCGGCATCATGCCGTACATCACGGCGAGCATCATTCTCCAGCTGCTGACCGTGGTCATCCCGCGTCTGGAGGCCCTCAAGAAGGAGGGCCAGGCCGGTACGGCGAAGATCACGCAGTACACCCGTTACCTGACGGTGGCCCTGGCCATCCTGCAGGGCACCGGCCTCGTCGCCACCGCCCGCAGCGGCGCGCTCTTCAGCGGCTGCCCGGTCGCGAGCGAGATCGTCCCGGACCAGTCGATCTTCGTCACCATCACCATGGTCGTCACCATGACCGCCGGAACCGCCGTCGTCATGTGGCTCGGTGAGCTGATCACCGACCGCGGCATCGGCAACGGCATGTCGATCCTGATGTTCATCTCGATCGCCGCCACCTTCCCGTCCGCGCTGTGGGCCATCAAGACCCAGGGCGACCTGGCGGGCGGCTGGATCGAGTTCGGCACGGTCATCGCCGTCGGCCTCGTCATGGTCGCGCTGGTGGTCTTCGTCGAGCAGGCTCAGCGCCGAATTCCGGTTCAATACGCGAAGCGCATGATCGGCCGCAGGTCTTATGGCGGCACCTCTACGTACATCCCGCTCAAGGTCAACCAGGCCGGCATCATCCCTGTGATCTTTGCCTCCTCGCTGCTCTACATCCCCGCGCTGATCGCGCAGTTCTCCGGCGGAACGTCTGGCTGGAAGACCTGGATCGAGCAGAACCTGACCAAGGGTGACCACCCGATTTACATCACCACGTACTTCTTGCTGATCGTTTTCTTCGCGTTCTTCTACGTCGCCATCTCCTTCAACCCCGAAGAAGTAGCCGACAACATGAAGAAGTATGGTGGCTTCATCCCGGGCATCCGGGCTGGCCGGCCAACCGCTGAGTACCTGAGCTACGTACTCAACCGGATCACCTGGCCGGGTTCGCTGTATCTGGGTCTGATCGCTCTCGTCCCGACGATGGCGTTGGTTGGTTTCGGGGCAAACCAGAACTTCCCGTTCGGCGGGACCAGCATCCTCATCATCGTGGGTGTCGGTCTTGAGACCGTGAAGCAGATTGAGAGCCAGCTCCAGCAGCGCAATTACGAAGGGTTCCTCCGCTGATGCGAATCGTCCTCGTCGGGCCGCCTGGTGCAGGGAAGGGAACGCAGGCCGCGTTCCTGGCCAAGAACCTGTTGATCCCGCACATCTCCACGGGCGACCTGTTCCGGGCCAACATCAGCAAGCAGACGGACCTCGGGAAACTCGCCAAGTCCTACATGGACGCGGGGAACCTGGTACCCGACGAGGTCACGATCGCCATGGCGAAGGACCGCATGGAGCAGTCCGACGCGGCGAACGGCTTTCTGCTGGACGGCTTCCCGAGGAACGTCTCGCAGGCCGAGGCGCTGGACGAGATGCTCAAGGCCGAGTCCATGAAGCTGGACGCGGTGCTCGACCTGGAGGTCCCCGAGGACGAGGTGGTCAAGCGCATCGCCGGCCGCCGCATCTGCCGTAACGACTCGGCGCATGTCTTCCACGTGACGTACCAGCCGCCGAAGGCCGCGGGAGTCTGCGACGCCTGCGGTGGCGAGCTGTACCAGCGGGACGACGACTCCGAGGAGACGGTGCGCAAGCGGCTGGAGGTCTACCACACCCAGACCGAGCCGATCATCGACTACTACAAGGCCCAGGGCCTTGTGGTGACGATCTCGGCGCTGGGCAAGGTGGAGGACGTCACCGGCAAGGCGATGGCCGCGCTGAAGGGCGATGGCGAGGGCGAGTAGTCCTTTTTTGTCCGTAGGTCGTACATGGGTCGTACGTAGGTCAGCCGCGGTTTCCTGTCTGGGGGCCGCGGCTGCTGCGTGGGGGCGTGGCCCCGTATCTTTGTATCTTCGATGTGTGGTCGTTCACTTCGATCGCTTCGTTCGCCCCTGGTCCAGGAAAGGCCGTCGTTCCCATGGTGCAGATCAAGACCCCCGAGCAGATCGCCAAGATGCGCGAGGCGGGGCTTGTCGTCGCCGCCATCCACGCGGCCACTCGTGAGGCGGCCGTGCCCGGCGCCAGTACGAAGGATCTGGACCAGGTCGCGCGGAAGGTGCTCGCGGAGCACAACGCGAAGCCGAACTTCCTTGGGTACGGCGGGTTCCCGGCGACCATCTGCACGTCCGTCAACGAGGTCGTCGTCCACGGCATCCCGTCCGACGAGGTCGTGCTGAAGGACGGGGACATCATCTCCATCGACTGTGGCGCGATCGTGGATGGCTGGCACGGGGACGCGGCGTACACGGCGTTCGTGGGGTCGGGGCACGCGCCTGAGCTGCTGGAGCTGTCTCGGGTGACCGAGGAGTCGATGTGGGCGGGGATCGCGGCCATGAAGCAGGGGAACCGGCTGGTCGATGTCTCGCGGGCGATCGAGACGTACATCCGGCGTCAGCCGAAGGCGGGGGGCGGGCGGTACGGGATCATCGAGGACTATGGCGGGCATGGGATCGGGACCGAGATGCACATGGATCCGCATCTGCTGAACTATGTGGAGCGGAAGCGGGGGAAGGGGCCGAAGCTGGTTCCTGGGTTCTGTCTCGCGATCGAGCCGATGGTGTCGTTGGGGACGCCGAAGACGGAGGTTCTGGCGGACGACTGGACGGTCATTACGACGGATGGGACCTGGTCTTCGCACTGGGAGCATTCTGTGGCGTTGACTGAGGCTGGGGTGTTGGTGCTTACGTCTCCCGACGGGGGGCGGGCGAAGTTGGCGGAGCTGGGTGTTGCGGCTGCGCCGGATCCGCTGGCGTAGGGTTTCCTCGCCCCCGCCGCCCCTACCCGTCCCATCCCCAGGGGCTCCGCCCCTTCGACCCCGCCAGGGGGCACGGCCCCCTGGACCCCCGGCGGGGACTGCGTCCCCTGCACCCCGCTCGGGGCTGCGCCCCGGGCCCCTGGCCCGTCCCCTTGCGTCTCGCCCCGGGGCTGCGCCCCTGGACCCCCCATCGGCCTGGACGGCCTCGTCCTCAAACGCCGGACGGGCTGGGATGCCGGGGGTTGTCCAGGACCCTGTAGAGGCCGGCTTAGCCGTGCCCGGGGCCTCGTTCGTGTGTCCGGTCTGGTTAAGGATCATGGGTGTGGGGCATTCTTCCTCGATTCGTCTTTCCGGGTGCGCTGACGTAGACTGACTCGTCGGCTCTCGTGCACCCGCATGTCCGCATGCGCCTCGTGAAGGGGACGCAAGGGAGTCGATCAAGGTAGTCGATTCGAAGGGCGAAGCGTGGCCAAGAAGCAAGGTGCCATCGAGATCGAGGGCACTGTCGTCGAGTCTCTTCCGAACGCCATGTTCAAGGTTGAGCTCCAGAACGGCCACCAGGTCCTGGCACACATCAGCGGCAAGATGCGTATGCACTACATCCGCATCCTCCCTGACGACCGGGTCGTGGTGGAGTTGTCTCCGTACGACCTGACGCGTGGCCGGATCGTCTACCGATACAAGTAGATCTTGCCTACGTCCCGCGTTTCCTCGCGGGGCCGCCGGCAACTGACCCGGAGAACCTCACCCCATGAAGGTCAAGCCGAGCGTCAAGAAGATCTGCGACAAGTGCAGGGTGATCCGCCGTCACGGTCGGGTCATGGTCATCTGCGAGAACCCGCGGCACAAGCAGCGCCAGGGCTGACGCACGACCTTCCCTCTGCACCCGCAGAGATTCGCGCGACGCGAGCAGCAGTAGTAGCAGTTAGCAGTACTTGTTCATACGCGGAGTCCAGGTCCGGAGATTCACGGACCTGATACCCCCGGTCGGAGGCCGGGGACCCAGCTCGTACCTCGTACGGCGGGCCGGGAAACGGCTTTGTGGAAGACCTCCGAACGACAACTGGAGCCATTGAATGGCACGCGTTTCCGGTGTTGACATCCCGCGCGAAAAGCGTGTGGAGGTCGCCCTCACCTATGTGTTCGGCATCGGCCGGACGCTTTCCCAGCTGACGCTGGCGGAGACGGGCATCGACCCGAACACCCGTGTTCGGGACCTCTCCGAGGAGCAGCTCGTCGCGATCCGCGAGTACGTGGACGCCAACATCAAGACCGAGGGTGACCTCCGTCGCGAGATCCAGGGCGACATTCGCCGCAAGATCGAGATCGGCTGCTACCAGGGTATTCGCCACCGCCGTGGCCTGCCCGTCCACGGCCAGCGCACCAGCACGAACGCCCGTACCCGCAAGGGCCCGCGTCGCGCCATCGCCGGCAAGAAGAAGCCGGGCAAGAAGTAGTCCGCAGCGGACAACGCTTCATCAGCGGTCTTCGCTGTAGGACCGACCACCTCCCCGTAGGAGATTTAGATGCCCCCCAAGGGTCGTCAGGGCGCTGCCAAGAAGGTGCGCCGCAAGGAAAAGAAGAACGTCGCTCACGGGCACGCTCACATCAAGAGCACGTTCAACAACACCATCGTCTCGATCACGGACCCCTCGGGCAACGTGATCTCCTGGGCCTCCGCCGGCCACGTCGGCTTCAAGGGCTCGCGCAAGTCCACCCCCTTCGCCGCGCAGATGGCCGCCGAGTCGGCCGCCCGCCGCGCGCAGGAGCACGGCATGCGCAAGGTTGACGTGTTTGTGAAGGGTCCGGGTTCGGGTCGTGAGACCGCGATCCGTTCGCTCCAGGCCACCGGTCTTGAGGTCGGCTCCATCCAGGACGTCACCCCCACCCCGCACAACGGCTGCCGTCCGCCGAAGCGCCGTCGCGTCTGATCTTCGGATCAGCTGGTTCGACGTGCGGTTGTCTTAGGTTTCGGGCGGTATGGCTCTTCGGGGCCGTGCCGCCCGTACCCTTGTAGTACTAGTCGGGCATCAAATAGTGGGTGTCCATGACTGAAGGATTCACAACATGCTGATCGCTCAGCGTCCCTCGTTGACCGAAGAGGTCGTCGACGAGTTCCGCTCCCGGTTCGTCATCGAGCCGCTGGAGCCGGGATTCGGCTACACCCTCGGTAACTCTCTGCGTCGTACTCTGCTGTCGTCGATTCCCGGTGCGGCTGTCACCAGCATCCGTATCGATGGCGTGCTGCACGAGTTCACCACCGTGCCCGGTGTCAAGGAAGACGTCACCGACCTCATCCTCAACATCAAGCAGCTCGTTGTCAGCAGTGAGCACGATGAGCCTGTGGTCATGTACCTGCGTAAGCAGGGGCCCGGTCTCGTCACCGCCGCCGACATCGCACCGCCGGCCGGTGTCGAGGTGCACAACCCCGACCTCGTCCTCGCCACGCTCAACGGCAAGGGCAAGCTGGAGATGGAGCTGACCGTTGAGCGCGGTCGCGGCTATGTCTCGGCTGTTCAGAACAAGCAGGTGGGGCAGGAGATCGGGCGTATTCCGGTCGACTCCATCTACTCGCCGGTTCTCAAGGTCACGTACAAGGTCGAGGCGACGCGTGTCGAGCAGCGCACCGACTTCGACAAGCTGATCGTCGACGTCGAGACCAAGCAGGCCATGCGTCCGCGTGACGCCATGGCTTCTGCGGGCAAGACGCTCGTCGAGCTGTTCGGGCTTGCCCGTGAGCTCAACATCGACGCCGAGGGCATCGACATGGGTCCGTCCCCGACGGATGCCGCGCTCGCCGCCGATCTGGCGCTGCCGATCGAGGAGCTCGAGCTCACCGTTCGGTCGTACAACTGCCTCAAGCGCGAGGGCATCCACTCCGTGGGTGAGCTCGTGGCTCGTTCCGAGGCTGATCTGCTCGACATTCGTAACTTCGGTGCGAAGTCCATTGACGAGGTCAAGGCCAAGCTTGCGGGCATGGGTCTTGCGCTCAAGGACTCGCCTCCCGGGTTCGACCCGACCGCTGCGGCTGACGCCTTTGGCGCCGACGATGACGCCGATGCCGGGTTCGTGGAGACTGAGCAGTACTGATCCGTTTTCGGCTGCGGGGCCGTTGTGGCTGGTCGCGCAGTTCCCCGCGCCCCTTTGGGGGCGCGGATCCTCCGGGGCACGCTGGAACAGGTGCCCCGGATCTTCGACAGGCGATCGCCTGCTCGGACACTGACCTCGGTACCTGATACGGCCGGGGCAGACACCTAGGAGAAAGACCATGCCGAAGCCCACCAAGGGTGCCCGTCTGGGCGGCAGTGCCGCGCACGAGAAGCTGCTTCTTGCGAACCTCGCGAAGTCGCTCTTCGAGCACGGTCGCATCACGACCACCGAGGCGAAGGCGCGCAAGCTGCGTCCGTACGCCGAGCGTCTGATCACCAAGGGCAAGAAGGGCGACCTTCACAACCGCCGTCAGGTGCTCCAGGTCATCACGGACAAGAGCATCGTGCACACGCTCTTCACCGAGATCGGCCCGCGCTACGAGAACCGTCCGGGTGGTTACACCCGTATCACCAAGATCGGTAACCGCCGTGGCGACAACGCGCCCATGGCTGTCATCGAGCTGGTGGAGGCGTTGACTGTTGCACAGGCTGCGACGGGTGAGGCCGAGGCGGCGACCAAGCGTGCCGCCAAGGACGCCGAGGCTGTTGTCGAGGCTCCGGTCGAGGACGCCAAGGTCGAGGACGCCAAGGTTGATGTGACCAAGGCTGATGAGGCTGAGGCTTCTGAGGAGACCAAGGACGCCTAAGCGTCTGCGGGGTGCTGTTCGGTTTGCGGCTGCGGTTTCGTCGTGGTTGTTCGCGCAGTTCCCCGCGCCCCTGTCGGGGCGTGTTAGAGCGGGCCCGTTCCTTTATCGGAGCGGGCCCGCTTTTCCGTACTGAGAGGATCTCTGTGTGAGTGACGATGTGCGGCCCGGGTTCGTGCGGGTGAGGCTGGATCTTTCCTACGACGGGACCGCGTTCTCCGGGTGGGCCAAGCAGGCCGGGGGGCGGCGGACCGTGCAGGGGGAGATCGAGGATGCCCTGCGGACTGTGACGAGGTCCGGCAGTGCCTCGTACGAGCTGACCGTTGCCGGGCGTACCGATGCCGGCGTGCATGCCCGGGGGCAGGTCGCCCATGTCGATCTGCCTGTCGAGGTGTGGGGCGAGCATCAGGAGAAGCTGCTCAAGCGGCTTGCCGGGCGGTTGGACAAGGATGTGCGGGTTTGGCGGGTCGCTGAGGCGCCGGTCGGGTTCAACGCTCGGTTCGCTGCTCTGTGGCGGCGGTACGTCTATCGGGTCGGTGATCGGGCCGGTGGTGTGGATCCCTTGCTGCGCAGCCATGTGCTCTGGCACGACTGGGAGTTGGACGCCGCTGCCATGGATGCCGCCGCCAAATCCCTTGTCGGGGAGCATGACTTCGCCGCCTATGCGAAGAAGCGCGAGGGGGCTTCCACTGTGCGCGAGGTTCTTGACTTCGGGGTGCGGCGGAGGTTGGACGGGATCGTTGAGATCGAGGTGCGGGCCGACGCCTTCTGCCATAACCAGGTGCGGTCCATGGTGGGTGCGTTGTTGTTCGTGGGGGATGGGCATCGGGGGGTGGAGTGGCCTCGGCGGGTGCTCGACGCTCGGGTGCGGGACAGTGCCGTTCATGTGGTGCGGCCGCACGGGCTGACGTTGGAGGAAGTCGCCTATCCGGCGGACGAGTTGCTGGCCGAGCGGCAGCTTCAGGCCCGCCGGGTGCGGGGCGAGGTGTACGGGGTCAGCCGGCCAGGACCTTCTTGAAGGTCGGCTGGAGGAACGGGACGAGGGACTTCGCGTAGCCGGCCGTGATGTGGCTGGAGTCGAAGTAGACGATCTGGTCGATGATCTCGGCGCCGTGGCGCTTGGCCACCTTCTGCTCCATGGCCCGGAAGGCGGGGAACTCGATGGCCTGGTCCTGGGTGGGGTTGCAGGCCGGGGTGTCGGCGGTGTGGGTGGCGAGGCAGTCGGGCACGTTCCGGCCGGGCTGCGGGGTGTCCGTCAGGTAGACGATCTTGGCCCCCGAGCCGTCGAAGGTCTGGAAGGCCTTCTCGGCACCGGCCTCGGTCGCCTCCTGCCGGACGCGGTTGGTGACGACGATGACGTTCGGCTTGAGGTCCTTGATCGAGTAGACCTCGGGGGAGCAGCCGCCCTTCGCCATGGTGATGACCTTGGTGGCGAGCTTCTGCCCGATCTCGTTGAAGGCGTCGCCCCACTGCCAGGCGTGCGAGTCTCCGATGACGCAGTTGTGGGCGTAGTTGTTGGCGCGGGACTTGAAGCGGGTGCCGTTCTTGGTCTGGTACGCCTTCGGGACGGTGACCACGCGGATCCACGGGTGGCTCGCCGCCGGCGCGTCGATCCGCTCGGCGGCCTCGCAGCCCTCCTCGGTGAGCACGTCCACGCGCATGTACGGGAACCACTCCGGCAGGTGCTCCACGTAGGAGAGGACGGACCGCTCCAGCGCCGGGTAGGTGTCATGGCGGCCGATGGTCGGTACGAGAGTGATCAGCGCCCACGCGATGGTGATCAGCCAGCCAGCCGGGAGTCGCTGGGTGTGCACGACCAGAGGCTGAAGACGGTCAGGCCCACCAGCGGTATGAGGAACGGCAGGATGCCGGGGTTTCACGCGGCGGTGCGTTTCGCCAGTTTGGCGTTGTGCCGCGAGAGCGGTACCCCATCGGTTCAGAAGCCCCCCGACCACCCAAAAAATGGCTGAATAGAAGCGTGATCCTGGTGGTGGTGATGGGTTGATACGTCCCTTTCGCGCCCCCCCCGCCCGTCCGCTACGCCGGTTCCACGATGAGCCACGCCACGGTGGAGGTGTCGCCCGCGACCCCCTTCACGGAGAACGAGATACCGGCCGTACGGGCCGAGACATACGCGATTCCGGCCGGGGTGCCGCCCGGGGCCTGCACCGTGAGGAAGATGCGGCTCGTCGCCGTGACCGCGGTGGTCGGGACGGTGACCGCCGTGGTGCCGTTCAGGGTGAGGGTGCCCATCTTGGCGTTGGTGCCCTCCTTCACCCGCAGGCCCTTTCCGGCCAGGCCCGCCACGAGGTCCGAGTCGGTGCTGCCGATCTGGGCCGTGCCGAGGCGGCCCCAGCTGGTGTCCCGGCCCGTGGAGCCGCCGGGGCCGAAGGTCTGCGTACCGGAGATGTCGACGGCGAAGCGGTTGACCGAGTCGCCGGTGACCTGAGACTGGAAGGCGCGGGAGGCGGTGTCGGCGGCGGTGACCGCGTAGCCCTGTCCGGCGGCGCGGGTCTGGACGAGGTTGACGCCGGGGCTCGCGGTGGCGTTGACGACCACGCCGGGGGTGCTGCCCGCCTGGCCGAGCGTGATGCGGCCGGTGTTGCGGCTGACGGTGACCGGGGTGTCCAGGGCGGTGCCGTCGTCGGCGTACCGCACGAGGGCGAAGTCGGAGCCGTCGCCGGAGCCCGACTCGGCCGCGTCGGTGGTGCGCAGGGCCCAGCGGCGGTTCTTGCCGCGGGACCAGAACTGCACGTCACGGGTGGTGCCGGCGGCCCCCGACACCATGTGCGCGTCGGACTTGTCCCAGACGATGCCGGCGTCGGTGCGGGTGCCCGCGGTGACTCCGCTGTGCCGTACGACGACCGCGCCGGCGTCGTTGAAGGGGGCCGTGGTGCCGACGTACTCGCCGCCGACGACCGAGACACAGCTCGCGGAGTTCAGGGCGGAGGTGGTGATGCCGTACGCGGGGGAGAAGTCGCCTGTGCTGTCGTCGTTGCGGCCGATCGAGGTGGAGCAGCCGGTCAGGACGACGCCCTCGGCGGCCTCTCCGGTGACGCTGAAGCCGGCGGCGTCCGTGGCGCTCTTGCCGTCCCGTTTCGCGAGGCAGCCCAGGAGCTGGATGAAGCGGCCACCGGCGGACGTGGCGAGGTGGAAGCCGTCCTTGCCGTTGCGGTCGGTGTTGCAACCGACCATGACCATCGAGTAGTTGATGCCGGTGACGTGGTAGCCGTAATTCGTGTTCCACTCGGCGCGGCAGTCGACCATGGTCACGGCGTTCGGGTTGAGGATGTCGAAGCCGTGGCCGCCGTTGCCCTGGGAGTAGCACTGGAACAGGTCGGCGTCGACCAGGCCGCCGCCGGTGCCCGCCGAGTCGCCCCAGGCGAAGCCGTGGCCGCCTGCGCCCGTGCAGTGCACCTGGTTGAACTGGAACGCGGCCCCGTTCTGGGCGTTGACACCGTCGCCGGAGAACCGCCAGATCGTCACCTTGTCCATGCCGACGTCCTTGACGCCGGGGTTGATCCGGACGGCGGTGACGGGGCCGTTCTCCGTGTTCACGATCCGGTTGCGCAGCCCGTCGCATCCCTTGAGCGCCAGGCCGTACAGGCGCGGCCCGCCGCCGTGTGCGGAGTCGTAGTACGTGTCCTGCACCGGGGCCGGGTCGACGGTGATCAGGGCGTCGCCCACGAAGTAGCCGACGGCCGGCCGGATGTAGGAGCCGGTCATGTTGGTGCGGTCCGGGAAGTGCGGGTTCCAGTCGCCGCGGAGCGTCACGCCCAGCGTCAGCCTGAGGGGCGCGGCGATGCGGTACTTGCCCGGCGGGAAGTAGACGGTGCCGCCCTGACCTGCCGCGTCGATCGCCTTCTGGATGGCCGGCTGGTCGTCGGCCGCGTCGTCGCCGAGTGCTCCGTACGCCGCGTCCCGTACGTTCAGCCAGCCCGCCGGGGTCTCCGCGGCGGCCGCCTCGCCCGCGCCGGCCACTGTGGTGGCGAGGGCGGCGGTGCCGATACCGGCGGTCGCGGCGAGCATCCGGCGTCTGGACGTGACGGAGTCGTGCGTGGTCATGAATGGTCCCCCCTGGGCCTGATCCGTACGCGATTCGATACGCGATTCGGTACGCGAGACAGTTCGCGAGTGATCAACCATCGGTGATATACGGCCGACGATCAATGGCCGACGATCAGTGATCGTCGGCCATTGGAAAGGGGAGTGCTGTGTTCCGGCTCGTTCTACTGGCTGGCCGCCGAGGCCTGGGCCTCGCCGCGCCGCCGGATCTGGCGGAAGGCGAACTCGGCGAGGTCGTCGCCCGTGGTGAAGACCGCCGTGCTCTTCGTCGTCACGTCCTTGCCGTTGGTGAAACCGGCGATCGTGAAGTAGGAGTAGCGGCCGTAGGAGTTGGTCGTCGAGCGACAGATCGCCGCGCGGCAGAAGGTCGGGACACCGCCGCCGGACAGGGACTCGACGATGCTCTTCTTGTCCGCCGTGGCCTTGACCTTCGTGGCCTGCGCCTCGGTGTCGAAGACGGCCACGCCGACCGTCACCGCGACGCCGTCCTTGCTGTACGTGACACGCAGGAAGCGCGTGCACCTGTTGTCCGTGAGGATCTTCGGGAGGGTGCCCTTCGTGGCCGACGCGCAGTTCTTCGTGTCGGCGGTCGGGCCCTTCTTGTAGAGGCGCTCGCCCATCGTCAGCTGCGTACCGGGGAAGAGGATCTCCGGGGCCAGGGGCGCCGTGTCCTTCTTCACACTGGCTATGAAGTCCTTCGGGTCCAGCGGCGGCGGCGCGCTGGTCGGCTCGAACGACGGCGCCGCCGAGGCGGTGTCGCTCGGGATGTCCGCGGTGGCGGGCAGGTCGGAGGTCGGTTTGTTGGAGGCCGTGGTGTTTCCGTCCGCGTTGACCACGGCCATGGCGACGGCCGCGCCCACGCCGACGGTGGCCACCGCGGCCCCGACGATCAGCAGGAGTCTCTTGCGTCTGTTACGGGTCTCGGACGCCTCGGCGAGCGCCGCCCAGTCGGGGGCATGACCGGCGTTCTGACCACCCCACGGCTGCTGCGGCGCCCGGCCGCCCTGGTCGTCCCACGGCTGCTGCGGGGTATTCGGTTTCCAGGGATCCCACTGAGGTCCCCCCTGCCCAAAGCTCATGCGCGCATCCTAGACGCCGTACAACCCTTGTGCCGAGGCGTCTCATACGTATCAGCCCGCACCTCGTTTTGACCCGTCCGGGGCAGCACGGGTAACCTGGGCGTTCTTATGCGTATCGGCTTGGTCGTTCTTGGACGAGAGCCCCTACGTAGGTTCCCTGGAGCAGTTACCAGTGGGCGGCATACGGGCATCGTTCCCGGCACTGTCGTCCCCAGCTGCACGATCGCTTCAGTGATGCCATGTGTCAGGACCCATCCACTGAAGAAGCGAAGGCTACGAAGTGCGTACGTTCAGCCCTAAGCCCGGCGACATCACTCGCCAGTGGTACGTCATCGACGCCCAGGATGTCGTCCTGGGCCGTCTTGCCACCACTGCCGCGAACATCCTGCGGGGCAAGCACAAGCCGATTTACGCCCCCCACGTCGACGCTGGTGACTTCGTCATCATCATCAACGCGGACAAGGTGCACCTCTCCGGCAACAAGAAGACCCAGAAGCTGGCCTACCGCCACTCCGGTTACCCGGGCGGTCTGCGCTCCGTCCGTTACGACGAGCTGCTGGCGAAGAACCCCGAGAAGGCCGTCGAGAAGGCCATCAAGGGCATGATCCCCAAGAACACCCTGGGCCGTCAGTGCCTGTCGAAGCTGAAGGTCTACTCGGGCGACCAGCACCCCCACGCTGCCCAGCAGCCGGTGCCGTTCGAGATCACCCAGGTCGCGCAGTAGTTCCGGCCACCCCCTAAGACGTAGAGAATTCTGAGGAGAATCGTGGCCGAGACCACTGTCGAGCAGCCGCTCGACGAGAACGCCGATGTCGAGTTCGAGAACGCCGACGTCGAGAGCTACACCACCGAGTCCGAGGCGCCCGTAGCCGAGGGTGAGTACACCGAGGCCCTCGACGGCCGCTTCGGCGACCCGCAGCCGGCCGCCGGCCTGGGCCGTCGCAAGAACGCCATCGCCCGCGTCCGGATCGTCCCGGGCACCGGCAAGTGGAAGATCAACGGTCGCACCCTTGAGGACTACTTCCCCAACAAGGTGCACCAGCAGGAAGTCAACGAGCCCTTCAAGGTGCTCGAGCTCGAAGGCCGTTACGACGTCGTCGCCCGCATCTCGGGTGGCGGTGTCTCCGGTCAGGCCGGTGCCCTGCGCCTCGGCGTGGCCCGCGCGCTGAACGAGGCCGACGTGGACAACAACCGCGGCGCCCTCAAGAAGGCCGGCTTCCTCCGTCGTGACGACCGTGCGGTCGAGCGCAAGAAGGCCGGTCTCAAGAAGGCTCGCAAGGCCCCGCAGTACAGCAAGCGCTAAACACTGTCGCTTCGCTGTTCCTGCTTGTACGCATCGCCCCGGCGGCACTTTCCGTGCCGTCGGGGCGGTTCGTTTACCGGGGGCTTTACTTATCACAGGCTTACGGCACAGGCGGGCGGAACGGTCCCGACAGCTTGGAAACAGGCACAGGGGATATACGTAGGCAGGTCCGGCATGGACACTCGGCAGAAGCCGCACACGACACGGCCCCACAGCGGATGAGCCGTACGTACAGTGCATGAGCCGCACATTTTTTCCAGCATCTTCGGAGGACACCAGTGGGACGACTCTTCGGCACGGACGGCGTGCGCGGTGTCGCCAACGCGGATCTGACGGCCGAGATGGCCCTCGGCCTGTCCGTAGCGGCGGCGCACGTACTCGCCGAGGCGGGTTCGTTCGAGGGCCACCGGCCGGTCGCCGTGGTCGGACGGGACCCACGTGCGTCCGGGGAGTTCCTGGAGGCCGCCGTGGTCGCGGGCCTCGCCAGCGCGGGCGTCGACGTCCTGCTGGTCGGCGTGCTGCCCACCCCGGCGGTCGCGTTCCTCACCGCCGAACTCGGCGCGGACCTCGGCGTGATGCTCTCCGCCAGCCACAACGCCATGCCGGACAACGGCGTCAAGTTCCTGGCCCGCGGCGGCCACAAGCTCGACGACGACCTGGAGGAGCGGATCGAGGCGGTGTACGAGGAGCACCGCACCGGCGCTCCCTGGGACCGCCCGACCGGCGGTGGCGTGGGGCGCGTACGGACGTACGACGAGGGCTTCGAGCAGTACGTCACCCATCTCGTCGGCGTGCTCCCGAACCGCCTCGACGGTCTCAAGGTCGTCCTCGACGAGGCGCACGGCGCCGCCAGCCTGGTCTCGCCCGAGGCGTTCACCCGGGCCGGCGCCGAGATCGTCACCATCGGCGCCGAGCCGGACGGCCTCAACATCAACGACGGCTGCGGCTCCACCCACCTCGGCAAGCTCCAGGCCGCCGTCCTCGAACACGGCGCCGACCTCGGCATCGCCCACGACGGCGACGCCGACCGCTGCCTCGCCGTCGACCACACCGGCGAGGAGGTGGACGGCGACCAGATCATGGCCGTACTCGCGCTGGCGATGCGGGAGCGGGGCGTACTGCGGGCCGACACCGTTGTCGCGACGGTGATGTCGAACCTGGGCTTCAAGCTGGCGCTGGAGCGGGAGGGGCTGTCCCTGATCCAGACGGCGGTCGGGGACCGGTATGTGCTGGAGGAGATGAAGGAGCACGGGTACGCGCTGGGCGGCGAACAGTCCGGGCACGTCATCATCTCGGACCACGCGACCACGGGCGACGGGACGCTGACCGGGCTGCTCCTTGCGGCCCGGGTCGCGCAGACCGGTCGTACGCTGAAGGATCTCGCCGCGGTGATGGAGCGGCTGCCGCAGGTGCTGGTGAACGTGCCGGACGTCGATCGGACTCGGGTGGGGTCTTCTGCGGAGCTGGCCTCCGCGGTCGCCGACGCCGAGCGTGAACTCGGGGCCACCGGGCGGGTGTTGCTCCGGCCTTCCGGGACCGAGCCGTTGGTCCGGGTGATGGTCGAGGCCGCGGACATCGACCAGGCCCGGTCCGTGGCCGGGCGGTTGGCCGATGTGGTGAAGTCCGCGCTCGGTTAAGGACGTTGGTGGTGTCCGGGGGCGCCGTGGCGATCCCGGACACCTGACGCGACGAACGTCATGGGGAAACGGCCTACCAAGCTTGCTGCCGCACCTCGTAGGTGAGGGTGTAGTGGTGGGAACCGAACCTACGGAACTCGGCTACCTGCTCACCCAGGCCCGAGAAGCGGGTTTCGATGTGGAAGTCGCCCAGGTGGTCGTCCGGGTCCGCAGAGTCCTGGTCCCACAGGGAGACGACGTCGGCAGGGCTGTCGACCATCGCGAACACCTGGTTGTTGGCGGGGCGGGTGTCGCCGTTGTTGATGCTGCCGCGACCCCAGACGCGCTGGCCGCGGAAGTCCACCCACAGCTCGTCCTCGCCGTTGTCCTGGGTCTCGATGCACCGCAGTTGGTAGAACCTCACGTAGTGACCCATGTCTGTCTCCCGGGTCCTTCTCGTTGTCGGACGTGTTTCCGACACCCATGAGAATGCGCGCATCGAGGCTGCCCTCGCGTCCACTCTGGAGTGGATTAGCCGTGTACGACCCAGGGTGTACGTTTCTGCCCGGCTCCGAGGCGGTTCCATGGAGCCATGAGTGACTCGAACGACCCCATGGATGAGACAACCGCACTGGTCACAGCCGTGGACGTCACCCTCGAACCCATCGGTGCCAGGGCGCTCCTCGTCGACCGGGACGCACTCCTCGTCCCTGATCCGCCGCAGCTCCTCACCGAGCCGCAGGGGGCGCTGGTCGCCGTGATCACCCCGGTGCCCGCCGGGAGCGGGCCGGTGGAGCGGATCGCGGTGGCCGACGTGGAGCAGCTCGGCTCCGGCGAACCCGGGCCGGGTGTGACGGCGAGCGTGGTCCGGCTCGCGGAGCGGTCCCGCTACGTGGTGCGTGCCGAGCCCTTCACCCAGCGCCGGCTGACCGAGGCACTGCTCGCGGAGAACGGCGACCTCTGGGCGGCGATGCGCGGACTCGGCTACGACTCGCCGGTGCCTGCCCGGACCCGAGAAGCGGGCCTGACCGCGCTGAGCGAGGACCGGCTCGACGCGTTCGCGGGCGGGCCCTGCCGGGTCATCCGCCTCTGCCTGCCGCACCCGCCGCGTCCCGACGAGTCGCACCCGCCGACCGGACCGTGATGACCGGGCCCCAAGGCGCCCTCGGCAGGCTGTACCGGGCGGCCCCAGCCGTCCAGGACTCGGTGCTGGCCACCGCCCTGCTGCTGCCCGACCTGTTCCTCTTCTCGGACTTCGCGCTCCCGCACGTCCGCCTGACTGACCGGCTGGTCACCGTCGGGTACGCCGTCCTCGGCTACGCGGCGCTCGCGGCCCGGCGGCGGGCGCCCCGCGCGGTGTTCGGCTACGTGTGGGCGCACGCCCTCGGTGGTGAACTCCTCACCGCCGCCGGGATGTTCGACTACAGCCCGACCCTGGCCCTGCTCGTCGCGCTCTACACCGTCGCGGCTCTCGGGAGTGCCCGGTCGGCCGGGCTCGCGCTGGCCTCGGTGACGGTGCCGGTGGCGCTCTCGGTGCGGGCGGCGCTCGCCGACGTACCCGCAGAGGAGCGGCTCACCTCCCTGATCGGGGTGGCCTGCTTCTACGGGCTGCTCAACCTGGAGGTGTGGGCCGTCGGCCGGTGGGCGCGGGCAGGGCGGGCCGCGGCCCTCCGGGACAGGCTCGCGCTGGCCCGCGCCCAGGAGGCGGTCCTGTCCGAACGGGCCTGCACGGCACGGGAGTTGCACGACATCGTCGCCAACGCGGTCACCGTCATGGTGTTGCAGGCGGGTGGCGCCCGCCGGGTGCTGCGGACCGACCCGGACCGGGTCGAGCAGGCCCTCGACCAGATCGAGTCGAGCGGCAAGACCGCCGTCGCCGAGTTGCGGCACATGCTGCTGGTGCTGCGCACCGACGGTGAGCGGCTCGCCGCCGAGGGGACGGGCTTCGGGCTCGCCGACCTGGACCCGCTCCTGAACGGGGTGCGCCAGGCGGGGCTCCACGCCCACGTGGAGGTGACCGGTGTCCCCGCCGCGCTCACCAGGAGCGTCGACCTGACCGCGTACCGGCTGGTGCAGGAGGCGCTGACCAACGCGGCCAAGCACGCGGGTCCCGGAGCGGCCACGGTCGTACGCCTCGACTGGCACGGGGCCGGCGGCCGGCTGCGGATCGAGGTCGGCGACGACGGACGGGGCACCCCGGCGACCGCCCGCCGCGAACTGTCCACCGGGCAGGGGCTGATCGGGCTGCGGGAACGGGTGGCCGTCTGCGGGGGCACGTTCGACGCCGGTCCCCTCAGGGAGGGCGGCTTCCGGGTCGCCGCCACCCTGCCGACGCAGGAACGGTTCCGGCAGGAGGCCGCGTCATGATCCGGGTGCTGCTCGCGGACGACCAGGCGATGGTGCGTTCCGCGCTCGCCATGCTGCTCAGCGGCGAGGACGGCATCGAGGTGGTGGGCGAGGCCGCCGACGGCGCGGAGGCGGTGGCCCTCGCGGCCGAACTGCGCCCCACGGTCGTCGTGATGGACGTACGGATGCCCGGCACGGACGGGGTCGCGGCGACCCGGCGGATCACGGCCGACGCCTTTCCCGGCGAGGCACGGGTGCTCGTGCTGACGACGTACAACGTCAGTGAGGCCGTCTATCAGGCGCTGCGGGCCGGGGCCTCCGGCTTTCTGCTCAAGGACGCGGCCCCCGCTGAGCTGGTGCGGGCGGTCCGGGCGCTCGCCGCCGGGGACGGCTGGCTGGATCCCGCGGTGACCGCCGGTCTGCTGGCCGAGTTCGCCGCCCGGCCGGAGCGGATCAGGCCGGCCCCCGAGGCACTGGCCGCGCTCACCGGCCGGGAGCGCGAGGTCCTCGTCCTGGTCGCGCACGGCCTGTCCAACTCCGAGATCGCCGCCCATCTGTTCATCGGCGAGGCGACGGTCAAGACGCACGTCGGGCGGATCCTCCTGAAGCTCGGTGTGCGGGACAGGGCCCAGGCGGTCGCCGCGGCCTACCAGAGCGGACTGGTCGCGCCGGGCTCGTCGCCGCCGGGGCCCTGACCCCGGGCGCCGCGACGGATCGTTTTCCCTCCACCTGTCACACGGTGGCCGTTACGATCACCCGGTCTGATCATCGACGTCATGCGTGAACCACAGGGGGCCGGTATGGGTACGGAGCAGCAGTCGAGCGGTGTCGCGAGACGGCGGGCGTTTCTGACGGGGGCCGTCGGCGCGGTCGGCGCGGTCGGCGCGGGGATCGTCGTCGGGGCGGCGACGCCTGCCGCCGCCGGCGTCGCCTCGGACTGGTTCGACGTCAAGGAGTACGGGGCCGTCGGGGACGGCGCCACCGACGACACCGCCGCTGTCCAGGCCGCGATCACGGCGGCCGTGGCGGCCGGGGGCGGGACCGTCTACCTGCCAGGGGGCAAGTACCTGGTCAAGCCCTCCGGTGACACCCCCGCACTGACGGTCACCGGGAACAACGTCCGGCTCGTGGGTGCGAACAGCAAGGCCGCGATGCTGGTGAAGGGCGCCGACGGGCTGTTGCTGCGGATGTCGGGGGCCGGCGCCGACAACACCGGTGCCACACACCGGCGTTACTGCTCCGTCGACAACCTCGGCTTCAACGGCAACGGGAAGACCGGGAAGCTGCTGGAGCTGTACTACGCCGACAACTGCTACTTCCGCGACGTCTTCATGACGAGCAACCAGGACATCTGTGTCGACGCCGTGGAGTTCTGGGACTCACGGTTCTACAACCTGGTGATCGAGGCGTGCACGGGGCCCGCGGGAAGCACCGCCCACCCCAACATATGGCTGCGCAACACCTCCACGGCCACCGCCGGAGCCTGGGGGCACAGCACCGACAACATCAACCAGATCCACTTCACCGGCTGCCGTCTGGAGGCCTTCGGCACCGGCGCGCTGTGGATCACCCAGGGCCCGGCGGGCACCAACAACCCCAACGGTGTCCATCTGACGGACTGCAAGTTCGAGACCTCGCAAATGCAGGGCGGCCCCCACCTCAAGGCCGACGCCTCCTGCAAGCACGTCCACGCGAGCAACATCTACGCCTACGCGGGCGGCTTCGCCACCGGCTACTCCACCCCGCAGAACATCATCTCCTGGGCCGCGACGGCCAGTTCGCTGGAGAACGTCCTCATCGCCAACGGCGGGACGGCCACCGTCAACTCGGGTGTGCTCGTCTACGCCGGGACCGGCGCGACCGCCGTACTCCGTGACGTCGTCGGTCTGTACGGCACCAAGCCGACCGGTACGCACCTCTACTACGAGGCGAGCAGCACGGGCGACTTCCTGGTGGAGAACTGCTACGGCAGCACCGGCGGACAGGCCAGTGGCACCATCCCCACCCGCAACCAGCCGGGCCCGCCGCTGCGTCTGGTCGCCGGACCCGTCACCGACGCCTCCTTCACCAGGACGCCCCTCGACGGGACCATGGCGGTGGACACCGCCTCCGAGCGGCTCTATGTGCGGGTGGGCGGCGCCTGGATGTGGACGCAGCTCAACGGGTAGTACCCGTCTCTTACCGGGCCTCTTACCGGGCCTCTTGCCGGGCTTCGGCTTCGGTTTTCTGGCGCTGCCTGGTCCAGAGCCACTTCTGGGCCAGGAGCGTGAGGGTGGCGGCCAGGACGATGCCCAGGAGGTTCAGGAGCAGCTGGACCGTGGAGCCCCAGGTCTGGTTGGTGTCTCCGTAGCTCAGGGCCACGGCCGCGTTCGCGGCGGCCGGGATCGTGGTCACCGAGATGGCCACACCCACCAGGGCGCCGGACTTCGCCGAGGTCAGGGAGAGGGTGCCGGCGGCGCCGGCCAGGACCGCCACGACGAACGAGAACCAGTCGTAGGCGTAGACGAAGCCGGTGTTGGGGCGGTCCGCCTGCAGCTGGGCCTCGGTGAACAGACCGACGGCGTCCATGAAGAAGCTGAAGCCGACCGTCACCGCCATCGCCGCCGCGAAACCCACGAGCAGTGCGGTGAGCGAGCGCGCCGCCAGTCTCGGCCGGCGTCGTACAAGTGCGGTGCTCAGACCGGCCAGGGGGCCGAACTCCGGGCCGACCGCCATCGCGCCCACGATCAGGATCGCGTTGTCGAGGACCACACCGCAGGCCGCGATCATCGTGGCGAGCGTGATGAAGGCGACGTACGTGATCGAGAGCGTCGACTCCTCGTGCGTCGCGTCCGCGAGGTGCTCCCACAGGACCGCGTCCGCACCCTCGCCGGGTGCCTCCTCCGCCGCCTTGTCGGCGCGCTTGGAGAGCGACAGGTCGATGTTCTCCACGGCGATCGAACCGGTCGCGTCGAGGTCCAACGCCCGCAGTCCGCCGATGAGTTCGTCGCCCGCCTCCCGGGCCACGTCACACATCACGACGTCCCCGGCGGGGTTGCGGGCGGCGCCGGGCAGGACGACCAGGTGCGTGGTGCCGACCGTCTTCTCGATCAGGCGGACCACGTCGTTGGTCCGGTCGGCGGGGGTGATGAGGCGTAGGTGGAGCATGAGGGCAGGGTACGACTACAGCATTACAGCTTGCGCAGGCTGAGACGTTGCACCTTGTGGTCCGGGCCCTTGCGGATGATCAGGGTGGCGCGGCCCCGGGTGGGGGCCACGTTCTCCAGGAGGTTCACCTTGTTGATGGTGCGCCAGGTGGTGCGGGCGTAGTCCAGGGCCTCCTCCTCCGACACCTGGGTGTACTTGCGGAAGTACGAGGACGGGTTCTGGAACGCCGTCTCGCGCAGGCGCCGGAAGCGGTTCAGGTACCAGCGCTCGATGTCCTCGGGGCGGGCATCGACGTACACGCTGAAGTCGAAGTAGTCGGCGAGGCCCACGCGGGTGCGGCCGTCGCTGCCGGGGAGGGCGGGCTGGAGGACGTTCAGGCCCTCGACGATCAGGATGTCGGGGCGGCGGACCGTGAGCTTCTCGCCGGGGACGATGTCGTAGATGAGGTGGGAGTAGACGGGGGCCGTGACCTCGTCCTTCCCGGCCTTGATGTCGGCGACGAAGCGGGTGAGGGCCCGGCGGTCGTACGACTCGGGGAAACCTTTCCGCGACATGAGGCCGCGGGAGGTCAGCTCGGCGGTGGGGAGCAGAAAGCCGTCCGTGGTCACCAGTTCTACGCGCGGGTGTTCGGGCCAGCGGGAGAGCAGGGCCTGGAGGAGACGGGCGACGGTGGATTTCCCGACGGCCACGGACCCCGCGACCCCTATGACGAACGGGGTGCCGGTCTGGGTGCCCTGCTCGCCCAGGAAGGTGTTCAGGGCTCCCCTTAGGCCGTCCGTGGCACCGACGTACAGATTGAGGAGGCGGGAGAGCGGGAGGTAGATGTCCCGCACCTCGTCGAGGTCGATGACATCGCCCAGACCACGCAGCTTCTCGACCTCCTCGGCGGTGAGGGGGAGCGGCGTCTTGTCGCGCAGCGCACTCCACTCGGCACGGGTGAGGTCGACGTAGGGAGTCGCCTCCGGC
>NZ_JBSFDA010000048.1:0-60905 GCF_053593675.1 Streptomyces sp. NPDC002156
GGCTGCCGCTATTAAGAAGACGGTTCCTGTGGGGATTGCCAACTAGGCGCCGTAGATGGGTCTGTTGCGTTGTTTCACGTGAAACATCGCGAAACCACCTCCCTGGACCGAAGGGCATGTTTCACGTGAAACCAATCGATCCGCGGCTCCTCCGCTACGCCGGTGCCACCCGCCGTTTCCTGCTCGCGGTCGTCGGCCTGGGCGCTGTCGGCGCGGGGCTGGTCATCGCGCAGGCCATGCTCATCGCCGAGGTCGTGGTCGGCGCCTTCCAGCACGGACTGTCGGTCACCGAACTTCGTACGCCTCTGCTGCTGTTGGTCGCCGTCGCCGGTGGCCGGGCGTTGGTCTCCTGGCTCACCGAGCTGGCCGCGCACCGGACGAGCGCCGCGGTGAAGTCGGAGTTGCGCGGGCGGCTGCTGGAGCGGTCCGTCGCGTTGGGTCCTGGGTGGCTGAGCGGGCAGCGGACCGGGTCGCTGGTCTCCCTGGCGACACGGGGAGTCGACGCCCTCGACGACTACTTCTCGCGCTATCTGCCGCAGTTGGGGCTCGCGATCGTGGTGCCCGTGGCCGTGCTGGCGCGGATCGTCACCGAGGACTGGGTGTCGGCGGCGATCATCGTCGGCACCCTGCCGCTCATCCCGGTCTTCATGGTGCTGATCGGCTGGGCCACGCAGTCCCACATGGACCGTCAGTGGCGGCTGCTGTCCCGGCTGTCGGGCCATTTCCTCGATGTCGTGGCCGGGCTGCCGACGCTGAAGGTGTTCGGCCGGGCCAAAGCGCAGGCGGAGTCGATCCGGCGGATCACCGGTGAGTACCGGCAGGCGACGATACGGACCCTGCGGATCGCCTTCATCTCGTCCTTCGCGCTGGAACTGCTGGCGACGCTGTCCGTGGCGCTGGTCGCGGTGACCATCGGTATGCGGCTCGTGCACGGCGAGATGGACCTGTACATCGGGCTCGTCATTCTCATCCTCGCGCCCGAGGCGTATCTGCCGCTGAGGCAGGTGGGCGCCCAGTTCCACGCGGCGGCGGAGGGACTGGCCGCGGCCGAGGAGATCTTCGCCGTACTGGAGACACCGGTGTCGGAATCCGGGACCGCGGCGGTTCCGGAGGGCGGGGTGGCCTTCGAGGGCGTCACCGTCCGGTATCCCGGGCGGTCGGTGGACGCGGTGGCTGACGTTTCCTTCGCGGTGGAGGCCGGGGAGACGGTCGCACTCGTCGGGCCGAGCGGCGCGGGCAAGTCGACGCTGCTGCACGCGCTGCTCGGGTTCGTACGGCCGACGGAAGGGCGGGTGTGCGTCGGGGGAACCGACCTCGCCGGCCTCGACCTGGAGCAGTGGCGGTCGCGGGTGGCCTGGGTGCCGCAGCGGCCGCATCTGTTCGCCGGGTCGATCGCCGAGAACGTACGGCTGGCCCGCCCCGACGCCGACGACACCGCCGTACGGAGGGCACTGGCCGACGCCGGTGCGATGGAGTTCGTGGACGCGCTGCCCGAGGGTGTCCACACCGCGCTCGGTGAGGACGGCGCCGGGCTCTCCGCAGGGCAGCGGCAACGGCTCGCGCTGGCCCGGGCGTTCCTCGCGGACCGGCCCGTGCTGCTGCTCGACGAGCCGACGGCCGCGCTGGACGGGGAGACCGAGGCCGAGGTCGTGGCCGCCGTACGACGCTTGGCGGTTGGGCGGACGGTACTGCTGGTCGTGCATCGGCCGGCGTTGCTGGGGGTGGCGGACCGGGTGGTGCGGCTGGAGGAGGCTGTCGTCCCCTCGCACCTGCCTGGTGCTGAGCCGACCGGTGGTTTCTCGGGCGGCGATGGGCTCCTCGCCGGTGGTCCGCAGCTGCCCGTGCTCGACGAGGAAGAACTCGTACCCGCCGCTCCCGCAGGGCGACTTGGTGTGCTCGCGCGGGTGCGGGCCATGTCAGGGGCCCGGCGCGGGCGGCTCGGGCTCGCGCTGCTGCTCGGGAGTCTCGCGGTCGGCAGTGCCGTCGGGCTTATGGCGACCTCCGGGTGGCTCATCTCGCGGGCCTCGCAGCAGCCGCCCGTGCTGTATCTGATGGTCGCCGTGACGGCCACGCGGGCCTTCGGGATAGGGCGGGCCGTCTTCCGGTACGCCGAGCGGCTGGTGTCGCACGACGCCGTGCTGCGGATGCTGGCCGACACCCGGGTCGCCGTCTACCGGCGCCTGGAGCGGCTGGCGCCTGCCGGACTGCGGACGACCCGGCGCGGCGACCTGCTGTCGCGGCTCGTCGCCGATGTGGACGCTCTCCAGGACTACTGGCTGCGCTGGCTGCTGCCCGCCGGGGCCGCCCTCGTCGTCTCCGCCGCCTCCGTCGGGTTCACGGCGTGGCTGCTGCCCGAGGCAGGGGCGGTACTCGCCGCCGGGCTGCTCGCCGCAGGAGTCGGCGTCCCCCTCGTGACCAGCGCCGTGGCCCGGCGTGCGGAACGCCGGCTCGCCCCGGCCCGCGGCGCACTCGCCACGCACGTGGCCGACCTGCTCACGGGAACCGCCGAGTCGACGGTCGCGGGCGCCCTGAACGCGCGTACCGAGGAGGTCCGGCGGGCAGACTCCGCGCTCACCCGGATCGCCTCGCGCGCCGCCACCGCCACCGCGCTCGGCGACGGACTCACCGCGCTGCTGTCCGGACTGACCGTCGCGGCCACCGCCCTCGTGGGTGCCCAGGCGGTCGCCGACGGGCGGCTCGGCGGTGTGGTGATGGCCGTGGTCGTCCTCACTCCCCTGGCCGCCTTCGAGGCCGTCCTCGGGCTGCCGCTCGCCGTGCGGTACCGGCAGCGGGTGCGCAGGAGCGCGGAGCGCGTGTACGAGGTCCTGGACGCGCCCGAGCCCGTACGAGAGCCCGAGCAGCCGCGGCCCGCGCCGCTGTCGCCCTTCCCGGTTGTCGTCAAGGAGCTGGCCGCCCGCCATGCCGGGCAGGACCGGGACGCGCTCGCCCGGCTCGACCTCACCCTCGACGAAGGGCGCCGGATCGCCGTGGTCGGCCCGTCCGGGTCCGGCAAGACCACCCTCGCGCAGGTGCTCCTGCGGTTCCTGGACGCGGACGCCGGCTCCTACACGCTGGGCGGCGTGGACGCGTACGCGCTGGACGGCGACGACGTACGGCGGCTGGTCGGGCTGTGCGCCCAGGACGCGCACCTCTTCGACAGCTCCGTGCGGGAGAACCTGCTGCTCGCGAAGAAGGACGCCACCGAGGACGACCTGCGGGACGCCCTCGCGCGGGCGCGGCTGCTGGACTGGGCGCAGGCGCTGCCCGACGGGCTCGACACGCTGGTCGGGGAACACGGGGCACGGCTGTCCGGTGGGCAACGGCAGCGGCTGGCGCTCGCCCGGGCGCTGCTCGCGGACTTCCCGGTGCTGGTCCTCGACGAGCCTGCCGAACACCTCGACCTGCCGACCGCCGACGCGCTCACCGCCGATCTGCTGGACGCGACCAAGGGCCGTACGACGCTGCTCATCACCCACCGGCTGGCCGGTCTCGACGCCGTGGACGAGGTGATCGTGCTGGACGGCGGACAGGTCGCGCAGCGGGGGACGTACGCGGAGCTGGTCGCCGTCGACGGGCCGCTGCGGGCGATGGCCGAGCGGGAGGCGGAGTCCGAGCGGTTGGCGCTGGTGGCGGCGGGAAGCCAGCCGCGCGCTGCTCGACTTTCGGTGACAAACAGTACTAATTAGGCTCGTGGGATGTCCGGTCCCCCGCTTCGTCCCGAGCCGTGCGTGCCGCAGTTGCTGGAGGCGATGCGGGCCGTCGGGAGCGGGCTCGGGCCGCATGCCACGCTGGAGCGGATCTGTGCGACGGCGATCGCCCTGGTGGCCGCCGAACGGGCGGACATCGAGGTCCTCGCCGAGGACGGTGACGGCTTCGCCGACTTCGTTCATCGCGGTGTCGACGAGGAGACCGCCCGGTGGGTCGAGCCGATCCGGGTGCACGGCGAGGTCTTCGGCAACCTGTACCTGGGCGACAAGCGCGGCGGCGGGCCGTTCACCGAGCACGATCTGACCCTGGTCCGCGTGCTGGCCACCGAGGCGGGCATCGCCATCGGCAACGCCCGTCTGTACGAGGCCGCCCGGCAGCGCGAGCGCTGGATCGACGGGTCCGTGGCCGTGACGACCGCGCTGCTCTCGGGCGGCGACATCGGTGACTCCCTGCGGATCGTCGCCGAACAGGCCCGCCGGCTCTCCGGAGCCGCCGCCGGGATCGTGCTGCTGCCCGCAGCCGAGGGCGGTCTGGAGATCGTCGCCGTGGACGCGGAAGGCCCCCTCGACGCGCTCGGCGTGATCGTCCCGCCGGAGAGCGAGGTCGTCGCCGAACTCCTCGACGGCGAGCCGGTGTTCGTCGAGGACGCGGCCACCGACCCCCGGCTGTCCCTCGGCGCCGACCTCACCCGCGACTACGGCCCCACCATGCTGCTGCCCCTGCAGAGCGACGGCCGCGTCGTCGGCAGCCTCGCCATGCCCCGCGCGCGGGGAGAGCGCGCGTTCACGGAGACCGAGCGCGCGCTCGCCGTCCAGTTCGCCGCGCAGGCCGCACTCGCGCTGATGATGGCCGAGGCACAGCGCGACCGGGAACGGCTCGCGGTGTACGAGGATCGCGACCGGATCGCCCGTGACCTGCACGATCTCGTCATCCAACGGCTGTTCGCCACCGGGATGATGCTGGAGAGCGCCCAGCGCGGATCGGTCGCGCCCGGCGTACGGGACGGCGTCGGCAGGGCCGTCGACGAACTCGACGTCACCATCCGGGAGATCCGCACTGCGATCTTCGCCCTCCAGGACGACCCCGGCGAGGTCCCGTCCGAGCTGTCCACGCGGGTGGAGCGGGAGATCCACATGGCGTCCGTGGCGCTCGGCTTCAAGCCCTCGCTCCGGGTGGCAGGACCGGTCGACACCGTCGGCGAGCCGACCGGCAAGAACCTCGTCGCAGCCCTGCGCGAAGGGCTGTCCAACGCCTTCCGCCATGCCGGGGCGTCCCGGATCGATGTCGTGGTCGACGCGAACGTGACCCTGCCGGACGGCCGCCCGGGCGTACGGCTGACCGTCGCCGACGACGGGGTCGGCATCCCCGAGGGCGGTCGGCGCAGCGGCCTCAGGAACCTGCGACGGCGTGCCGAGTCGCTGGGCGGCGACAGCAGTCACGGACCTGGCAGCGGCCCGGACGGCGGCGGTACGACGGTGGTGTGGCAGGCGCCGTACTGAGGCCGTCGCGAACCCCGTTGCTGAGCCGTTCGTGGCAACGGATCCCCCAGGCGTACGACTTGAACAGGCAGCCCACCCGGTTTGCGGTACACGATCGCTGACATGGGCTCACGTCGCCGTCATCCACTGCTTGTTCCGGTTCTGCTGTGCGCGTTCGTGGTCCTGGTCGCCCGGCCCACGGACGCCTCGGGCGAAGGCGCCGACCCCGACTCCGCCAAGGACTCGGGCCTCAGCGCCGACGTGACCCGGCTGTACGCGGATGCCGCCGTGATCACGGAGCAGTACGAGGCCGGACGGCGCGAGGCCGAGGCGGAGGGGGCCAAGGCACGGCGGTACGAGGAACTCCTCGTCCGCGAACGGCGCGACATCACCGTCCTGCACGAGGACCTGGGCCGGATCGCACGCGGCCAGTACCGCAGCGGCGGCGGTCTGCCGCTCACCGCGCAGATGCTGCTCGCGGACAGCCCCGAGGAGCTGATGCGCGGTCAGCGGGCCGTGTGGCAGGCCGATCTCGCTTTGAATAACGCGATCGACAAGAGCCGGCGCGCGGAGGCCCGGCTCGCCGCCGACGAGGCGAAGGCGGCGGCGCACTGGCAGAAACTGGAGCGGCGCAACGGCGAGATCGCCAAGCTGAAGCGGATCATCGAGGACAAGCTCGAAGAGGCCCGCTGGACGCTGCAGGGCCGCGCCGACGCCTCGGTCGCGGCGGGCTCCTGCCGGGGCGCCGTCCGGCTCGACCAGCCGGACCCCGGGACCATGCCGGAGTACGTCACACCCGTGGAGACGTACGAGCTGTCCGCGAGTTTCGGCAGCGGCGGCGACCGCTGGGCCAACGGGCACACCGGGCAGGACTTCGCGGTACCGATCGGCACTCCGGTGCGGGCGGTCGGCGCGGGCACGGTGGTCTCGGTGTCGTGCGGGGGCGCCTTCGGCATCGAGATCGTGATCGAGCACCCCGGCGGTTACTACACGCAGTACGCGCACCTCGCCGCCGTCACCGTCGACCAGGGCCAGCGAGTGACCCCGGGCCAGTGGATCGGCCAGACCGGCACCACCGGCAACTCGACCGGCCCGCACCTGCACTTCGAGGTACGCGTCACCCCGGAACTGGGCTCCGGGGTGGACCCGGCGGCATGGCTCTCGGCACGCGGGGTGCAGCTTTAGGAGGTGGGCGGGGCGCCGGTAAGGGGCGTGCGCCAGGACGGGCGCCTCTTACCGCTACCCGTACGGCGGCTCCCTCAGCCGCGTTCCGCGAGCAGTCGCTCGATCACGATGGCGACCCCGTCCTCGTTGTTGGGCGCCGTCTGCCCCGAGGCCGCCGCGAGGACGTCCGGGTGCGCGTTGCCCATCGCGTACGACCGGCCCGCCCAGGTGAGCATCTCGACGTCGTTCGGCATGTCCCCGAAGGCGACGACCTCCTCGGCCGAGATGCCCCGCTCCGCGCAGGACAGGGCCAACGTGCTCGCCTTGGAGACCCCGGGGCCGCTGATCTCCAGCAGGGCGCTGGGGCTGGACCGGGTGACGGTGGCCCGGTCGCCGATCGCCAGCCGGGCGGTGGTGAGGAACGCGTCGGGGTCGATCGTGCGGTGGTAGGCGAGGATCTTCAGCACCGGCTCACCGTCGCTCGGCCCGCCCGGGGCCAGCAGCTTCTCGGCGGGCGCGAGATTGTCCGGCAGCTCCATGTGCAGCTTCGGGTACTCCGGCTCCTGGTGGAAGCCGTACGTCTGCTCCACGGCGTACACGGTCCCCGGCGCTGCATCGCGCAGCAGGCGTACGGCGTCCAGCGCGTTGTCCCTGGCCAGCTCCCGCACCTTCACGAAGCGGTGGGCGCCGGGGCCGCCGTGCAGGTCGACCACGGCGGCGCCGTTGCCGCAGATCGCCAGACCGTGGCCGTGGACGTGCTCGCTGACGACGTCCATCCAGCGGGCCGGGCGGCCCGTGACGAAGAAGACCTCGACGCCCGCGGCCTCGGCGGCGGCAAGGGCGGCGACCGTGCGCGGGGAGACCGACTTGTCGTCGCGCAGCAGTGTGCCGTCGAGGTCGGTGGCGATCAGCCGGATCGGGACGGTGGCGGCGGGGGTCTCGGGCTCTCGGGTCGCTGAGGTCACCCGGCCATTCTCGCGTATGTGCGCGCACGACCGTGCGGGAGCCCGCACAGGTGAGTGGCCGCCCGGACCGGCGCCGGGTCAGCCCAGCTGCGCCAGCGCCTCCGTGGCGATGCGCTCGAAGACCTGCTGGTCGGCCGCGAAGTCGGAGTCGGGGATGGGCCAGTGGATCACGATCTCGGTGAAACCCAGCTCCTGGTGCCGGCCCGCGAAGTCGACGAACGCGTCCACGGACTCCAGCGGGCGGCCCCGGTCCGGGGTGAACCCGGTGAGCAGGATCCTGTCGAGCCCGTTCACGTCCCGGCCGATCGCGGCACACGCGTCGGCCAGCCTCTCGGCCTGGCCGCGCAGTGCCTGTACCGACTGCTCGGGCGTGCCGCTCTCGAACAGCCGTGGGTCGCCGGTGGTCACCCACGCCTGCCCGTGCCGCGCCGCGAGGTCCAGCCCGCGCGGCCCGGTCGCGGCCACCGCGAAGGGCAGCCGGGGGCGCTGCACACAGCCCGGGATGTTGCGCACCTCGTGCGCCGAGTAGTAGTCGCCCTGGTACGAGACGCCGTCCTTGCCGTCCTCGGTCAGCAGCTTGTCGAGCAGCGCGACGAACTCACCGAACCGGTCGGCACGCTCCCGGGGTGTCCACGGGTCCTGGCCCAGCGCGGTCGCGTCGAAGCCGGTGCCGCCCGCGCCGACACCGAGGGTGATCCGGCCGTTCGCCACGTCGTCGAGGGAGATCAGGTCCTTGGCCAGCGTCACCGGGTGCCGGAAGTTCGGCGAGGTCACCAGGGTGCCCAGACGCACCCGGTCAGTGACAGCGGCGGCGGCCGTGAGCGTGGGCACGGCACCGAACCACGGGCCGTTCCGGAAGGTGCGCCAGGACAGATGGTCGTAGGTGAACGCGGTGTGGAAACCGAGCTGCTCCGCACCCTGCCAGGCCGAACGGCCGCCCTCGTGCCAGCGGCGGTAGGGCAGGATCACAGTGCTCAGACGCAGACTCGTACTCATGGATCAGAGCCTAGGCGCCGTTCACGTTTCACGTGAAACAGTCACCGAGGGCCCCCGGGTGGTCACCGGACCCGACTGCTTAGCCACGGGCTGAGGCCGAGCAGCGGGATGTACTCCTTGTAGGTGCGGTCGCCGGGCAGCGGTACCACCAGGTGGTGGGCGGGCAGGAAGCGGCGGGCCGTGACGAACGCCAGGCCGTCGTAGACCGAGCGGAGGAACGCGGGGACGTCGTCGCGCGGGATGTCGGGGCACTCGACGCCCTCGACCGTGATCAGCGCGTCGTCGTCGGGGAAGAGACGGACGGTCACCCGGGGGACTCCACCGAACTCTGCGAAGGCCTCGTGCGGGAGCGAGCCGTCCGGGTCCGTGGTGACGCCGACACCCGCGGACGTGCGCCGGGAGGTCTGGTCGGCGCCGATGTCGTGGCTGACCTCGATCTCACGGGCGTACTCGGCGGCGAGGGCGCGCAGGGCGGTGACGGCGGCCTCGGTGGTGGGCAGGTGGTCCATGCCCTCGATCATGCCGGTGCTGGTCCCGCACGGGGTCAGTGCGGGCCGGGAAAGCGCAGATAGCCCGGAGGTACGGCCTCCGTGAGCCATACGCCGTTCGCGCTCACGTGGAAGGTGTGGCCGTCGCGGTGCATCGCGGCCGCGTCCACCGAGAGTACGACCGGTCGGCCTCGGCGGGCGCCGACGCGGGTCGCGGTCTCGCGGTCGGGTGAGAGGTGCACGGCGTGCCGGTTCATGGGGCGCAGGCCTTCAGTACGGATCGCGTCCAGGAAGCGGTCCACCGTGCCGTGGTAGAGGTACGGCGGCGGGGTCGCCGGGGGCAGCCCGAGGTCGACCTCGATGCTGTGGCCCTGGCTGGCGCGGATCCGGGTGCCGTCGACCGCGAAGCGCTTCTTGTCGTTGGCGGCGACCACGTGGTCGAGTTCGGCCCGTGTGAACCGGAAGTTGTGGGCGGCGCACGCGGCGATCAGCTCGTCGATCTCGACCCAGCCGGCCTCGTCGAGCGTGAGCCCGATCCGCTCCGGCTGGTGCCGCAGATGCTTGGACAGGTACTTCGACACCTTCACGGTGCGTCTTTCATCCATCTCGTTCTTGGTCGTCCCGTTTTCGTTCATCCTGCAAGGGTGCCGGTGAGACCGTGATCACGCATTTGATTTTGGTCCGGAGGTTTGATCCACAGCCAAGTGCAGTTATCCACAGGGGAATTGGAGAAACTGTGGACAACGGGTGGCCGTCACAGTGGCGGATCCACCCGCGCCAGCGCCCTCAACGCCCCCGGCAGGAAACGGGACATGAGATGCGCGCCCCGGGCCTCCGGTGTCACCGGTGCGACCGCCTCGTTGCGGACCACCGCGCGCAGGATCGCCGAAGCGACCTTCTCCGGCGGGTAGTTGCGCAGTCCGTACAGCCGTGCCGTCCGCTTCTGCCGCCGGGCCTGCTCCTCGGCGTCGACTCCCGTGAAGCGCGCGGTCGTCGTGATGTTCGTGTTGACGAAGCCGGGGCAGATCGCCGAGACACCGATGCCCTGTCCCGCCAGCTCCGCGCGCAGACACTCGCTGAGCATCAGCACCGCGGCCTTCGAGGTGCTGTACGCGGGCAGCGCCTTGGAGGGCTGGTACGCGGCGGCCGACGCGATGTTCACGATGTGACCGCCCTGGCCGCGCTCGGCCATCTGCTTCCCGAAGAGCCGGCAACCGTGGATCACACCCCACAGGTTGACGTCCAGGACCTTCTTCCAGTCCTCCGGGGTCGTGTCGAAGAAGGACCCGGAGAGCCCGATCCCCGCGTTGTTCACCAGCACGTCCACGACGCCGTACTCGGTGGCGACCTTCTCGGCGAGCTTCTCCATCGCCTGCTCGTCCGTGACGTCGACGATCTCCGCCCAGGCCTCCGGGGCCCCGACCAGACGGGCCAACTCGGCCGTGCGGGCCGCGCCTTCGGCGTCCCGGTCGACGGCCACCACACGGGCGCCCGACTCGGCGAACGCGAACGCCGTGGCCCGCCCGATGCCGCTGCCCGCCCCGGTGACCAGGACCAACTGCCCGCCGAAACGCTGCGCGTGCTTGCCCGTCGCCGTCGCCGGGAGCCGTCCGCCCTCGTTGGCGGTCACGAACTCCCCGATCCAGGCGGCCACCTGGTCGGGCCGGGTGCGCGGGATCCAGTGCTTGGCGTCGAGCGTGCGGCGCACCAGCCGGGGTGCCCACCGCTCCAGTCCGTCGTACAGCCGCTCGGAGAGGAACGCGTCCCCCAGGGGCGTGATGAGCTGCACGGGCGCGTGTGCGTACGCGTCCGTGCGCGGCCTGCTCAGCCGGGACCGTACGTTGTCCCGGTACAGCCAGGCGCCGTTGGCCGCGTCCGAGGGCAGGGAGGCCGTCGGATAGCCCTCGGCGGAGACTTTCTCGACGCGGGCCAGCAGCTTCGGCCAGCGCTTGCCGAGGGGGCCGCGCCAGGCGAGTTCGGGCAGCACGGGCGTGTGCAGCGCGTACACGTACCAGGACTTGCCTCCCTGGCCCAGGAGTTGGGCGACCGCGCGCGGAGTGGGCCGCTTCAGGCGCCCCTTCGTCCAGTGGCCCAGGTGGTCCAGGGACGGCCCGGACATCGAGGTGAAGGACGCGATCCGGCCCTCGGTGCGCGCGACGGTGACGAACTCCCAGGACTGCACCGAACCCCAGTCGTGCCCCACCAGATGCACCGGCCGGTCCGGGCTCACCGCGTCCGCGACCGCCAGGAAGTCGTCGGTCAGCTTCTCCAGGGTGAAACCGCCGCGCAGCGGACGCGGCGCCGTCGAACCGCCGTGGCCCCGCACGTCGTACAGCACGACGTGGAAGCGGTCGGCGAGGCGCGCGGCGACCTCGGACCACACCTCCTTGGTGTCCGGATAGCCGTGCACGAGGATCACCGTGGGGTCCGCCGGGTCGCCCAACTCGGCGACGCACAGCTCGATCCCGCCCGTCCGTACCCGGCGCTCACGCGCCCCGTCGAGAGTCACTCGTTCTCCGTCCCCAGGGTCACGACCGTCACTTTGCCTCCGCCCAGCGCCGCACATGCGGCAGATCGTCGTCCAGCCAGAACGCGCTCTCCCGCGGGTCCGCGGAGTCCGTGACGACCAGGATCTCCTCGAACTTCGCGCCCGTACCCCGGAATCCGAGATGCGGCTCGACCGCCCACAGACCCGGCTGCGGCGGATGGTCCGAGAAGCGGTACGGCGACCACAGGGGCGACCAGCCCTCGCGGTGGCCGCGCAGCGCGTCGCCCGCCAGCCCCTTCAGGGACTGTGTGCCGAACCCGAACAGCCTGGGTGACCAGGGCCGTTCCCGCACCCGGTCGACCTTGTGCGCGATCACCCCGAAGGGATACGCGCGATGCCGGTTGGCGTAGCCCTGGCGGACCATGAGGCGGTCCACGTCCTCGTAGATCTCGCGCAGCGGTCGCCGCTCGCGCACCTCGCGCAGGATCAGCTCACGGTGCGCCTCCAGGTCGGCCATCAGCCGGTCCTGCACCGGGTTGACGCCGAGCGAGCCCGAGTAGCCGATGTCGGCCGCGAAACCCTTGTGCACCGGCGCCAGGTCCAGGATGAACGGCATCCCGGGCTCCAGCCGACGGCCGGTCGGGAAGAACTGGAGCGGGATACGGAAGTTCACGAACGCCGTGCGGTCCCCGAACCAGGCGAAGGGCAGATGGAACCAGTCCCGCACACCCCGCTCGCGCAGCCACTCCCGTTGCATCCGGGCCGCCTCGCGCTCGGTGATCCCCGGTTCAAGGCGTGCCGCGACGGCCTCCGCGCACTCGTACGCCAGCCGCTGCACCCGCCTGAACCCGGCCAGTTCCGCGGCGAGTTCGCCTGTTTCCGCCGTCGCCATCGCCCGCCGCCACCGTCCCCATCGACCGCGCTACCCGCCCGTAACCTGACCTCGCGAATCTGACACTTGTTAGAGCCCGCGTCAACAGTCGAACGCCTGTCTGTGGACAACCCAGGCCGACAACCCGACGACCTCCCCGGCGATGTGGAAACTCAGGGGCCGGTTGTTCGACCTCAGGGGGACCCCTACGGGCCCGTACGACCAGAGATGGATGCCGAGACAGCTCTTCGGGCTGACGACCGGTGTGGTGTGCGCCACTACCGTCGAGGACGTGACTGTGATCGCGACCGAAAGCCTGAGCAAGCGGTTCCCCCGGGTGACCGCGCTCGACCGGCTCTCCATGGACATCGGACCCGGTGTGACCGGACTCGTCGGCGCCAATGGCGCCGGCAAGTCCACCCTGATCAAGATCCTGCTGGGTCTGTCTCCCGCCACGGAGGGCCGGGCCAAAGTGCTCGGCCTCGACGTCGCCACCGAAGGCGGCGCCATCCGTGAGCGCGTCGGCTACATGCCCGAGCACGACTGCCTGCCGCCAGACGTCTCGGCCACCGAGTTCGTCGTCCACATGGCGCGCATGTCCGGGCTCCCGCCGGCCGCCGCCCGGGAGCGCACCGCGGACACCCTGCGCCATGTCGGTCTGTACGAGGAGCGCTACCGCCCCATCGGCGGCTACTCGACCGGTATGAAGCAGCGCGTGAAGCTCGCGCAGGCCCTGGTCCACGACCCGCAGCTGGTCTTCCTGGACGAGCCGACCAACGGCCTCGACCCGGTCGGCCGCGACGAGATGCTCGGTCTGATCCGCCGGATCCACACCGACTTCGGCATCTCGGTCCTGGTCACCTCCCACCTCCTCGGCGAGTTGGAGCGGACCTGCGACCACGTGGTGGTCGTCGACGGCGGCAAGCTCCTGCGGTCCAGCTCCACCACGGACTTCACCCAGAACACGGCCGTCCTCGCCATCGAGGTGACCGACACCGACGACCACCCGGACGGCACCCGCGCGGTGCGCGAGGCGCTCCACGCGCGCGGGATGGACACCCACGACGGCAGCGGCCTGCCCGGCGCCGGACACATCCTGCTGCTCACCGCCCAGGGCGAGGACACCTACGACCTCGTCCGGGACACCGTCGCCGACCTCGGCCTCGGACTGGTGCGCATGGAACAGCGCAGGCACCACATCTCAGAGGTCTTCACCGACAGCGACGCCCAGGCCGACGAACAGCAGAGCGTGAGTGCAGGAAAGGAGGCGGTCGGCCATGGCGGTTGAGCAGACCCCGGCACAGGTGGGCGCCCAGTCCCGCATCCACAACATCGGCTACCGCTCGTACGACGGCCAGCGCCTGGGCCGCGCGTACGCCCGCCGCTCCCTCTACTCGCAGTCCCTGCGCGGCGCCTACGGCCTCGGCCGCTCGGTCAAGTCCAAGGTGCTGCCCATGGTGCTCGTCGCGGTGATGTGCGCCCCGGCGGCCATCATGGTGGCGGTCACGGTCGCCACCACGGCCAAGGAACTGCCCGTCGAGTACACGAACTACGCGATCGTCATGCAGGCGGTCATCGGCCTGTACGTCGCCTCGCAGGCACCCCAGGCCGTCTCCCGCGACCTGCGCTTCAAGACCGTACCGCTGTACTTCTCGCGCCCGATCGAGACCGCCGACTACGTCCGCGCGAAGTTCGCGGCGCTGGCCTCGGCCCTGTTCCTCATCACCGCGGTGCCACTGGTCGTGCTCTACGTGGGCGCCCTGCTCGCCAAGCTCGACTTCACCGACCAGACCAAGGGATTCCTCCAGGGGCTCGTCTCCGTGGCACTGCTCTCGCTGCTCTTCGCCGGTATCGGCCTCGTCATCTCGGCGGTCACCCCGCGCCGCGGCTTCGGCATCGCGGCCGTCATCGCCGTACTGACCATCTCCTACGGGGCGGTGTCCACGCTCCAGGCCATCGCCGACGCCCAGGGCAGCGGCAGTGCCGTCCCCTGGATCGGCCTCTTCTCGCCCATCACGCTCGTCGACGGGGTGCAGACGGCCTTCCTGGGCGCGACGTCCGCCTACCCCGGAGGGGTAGGCCCCAGCACCGGCGAAGGTGTGATCTTCCTCCTCGCCGTCCTGGGCCTGATCGCCGGCTGCTACGGCCTTCTGATGCGCCGCTACCGAAAGGTCGGACTGTGACCACGCTCAACATCGACCACGTCTCGCGCTGGTTCGGCAACGTGGTGGCGGTCAACGACATCACCATGACGATCGGCCCCGGCGTCACCGGCCTCCTCGGCCCCAACGGCGCCGGGAAGTCCACCCTCATCAACATGATGGGCGGCTTCCTGGCCCCCTCCACCGGCACCGTCACCCTCGACGGACAGCCCGTGTGGCGCAACGAGCAGATCTACAAGCACATCGGCATCGTCCCCGAGCGCGAGGCGATGTACGACTTCCTCACCGGCCGCGAGTTCGTCGTCGCCAACGCCGAACTGCACGGACTGGGCGCCAAGGCGGCCCAGAGGGCACTCGCCACGGTCGAGATGGAGTACGCGCAGGACCGCAAGATCTCGACGTACTCCAAGGGCATGCGCCAGCGCGTGAAGATGGCCAGCGCACTCGTCCACGAGCCCTCGCTCCTCCTGCTCGACGAGCCGTTCAACGGCATGGACCCGCGTCAGCGCATGCAGCTCATGGACCTGCTGCGCCGCATGGGCGCCGAGGGCCGCACGGTCCTGTTCTCCTCGCACATCCTCGAAGAGGTCGAGCAACTGGCGGCCCACATCGAGGTCGTCGTGGCCGGACGGCACGCGGCCAGCGGCGACTTCCGCCGTATCCGCCGGCTGATGACCGACCGCCCGCACCGCTACCTCGTACGCTCCAGCGACGACCGAGCCCTCGCCGCCGCGCTGATCGCCGACCCGTCGACCTCGGGCATCGAGGTGGACCTCGCGGAGGGCGCCCTGCGCATCCAGGCCGTCGACTTCGGCCGCTTCACCGCCCTGCTGCCCCGCGTCGCCCGGGACCACGGCATCCGGCTGCTCACGGTCTCGCCGTCCGACGAGTCCCTCGAATCCGTGTTCTCGTATCTCGTCGCCGCGTAGGAGGCCGACTCATGTACGACCCCACAGTCGCCCGGCTCACCTACCGGGCCCTGCTCGGCCGCCGCCGGGCCCTCATCCTGGGTGCCCTGCCGCTGCTGCTGATCATCATCGCCGTCGCCGTACGCGGTCTCGTCGGCGCCGACGACCAGACCGCGGCGGACGTCCTGGGCGGACTCGCGCTCGCCACGATGGTGCCGATCATCGGCGTCATCGCGGGCACCGGTGCGATCGGCCCGGAGATCGACGACGGCTCCGTCATCTATCTGCTCGCCAAGCCGCTCAAGCGGCCCACGATCATCTTCACCAAGCTGATCGTCGCCATCGGCGTCACCATGGCGTTCTCGGCGGTGCCGACGTTCATCGCCGGCCTGATCCTCAACGGCAACGGCCAGCAGGTCGCCGTCGCCTACACGGTCGCCGCGCTCGTCGCCTCCATCGCCTACGCGGCGCTCTTCCTGCTGCTCGGCACGGTCTCCCGGCACGCGGTGGTCTTCGGGCTCGTCTACGCCCTCGTCTGGGAGGCCCTGTTCGGCTCCCTGGTGTCCGGGGCGCGCACGCTGAGCGTCCAGCAGTGGGCGCTGGCCGTCGGCCACGAGGTCACCGGCGGCGACCTGGTCACCTCGGACGTCGGCCTGACCACGGCCACGGTCCTGCTGATCGTCGTCACCGTCCTCGCCACCTGGTACGCCGGCCAGAAGCTGCGCACCCTGACGCCGACCGGCGATGAGTAGCACGGCCCCGGGCGCGCGTCGGTCTTGACAGGGACTTCACGCGTGTCCGGGCACACTGGACAAACGGGGACGCGGGGCGAGGAGGACGGGGATGGCAGGGAAGACAGCACGGGGTGGGTCCGGGGACGACTGGGACGCGCTGGTTCTCGACGAGGACTTCATACGCTCCGCCGACACCGCCGAACCGTCCGCCCGCGCCCGGATGCTGGCGGCGCGCTGGCGGAAAGAGGCGCCCGAGCCGCAGCCCTGGCGGTCGGACGAACCCCCGGCCGGCTGGTTCTTCAGCAAGTCACGTCGTCGTAGGTGGCGCCGGAAGTAGGTCACCAGTTTTATTCGGTGGCGTGCGACTCGGCGTACGGGCACAGTAGTTCTGTCCAGTACGCCGGATGTGTCCGGTGTGCTGGTGTCGGGTTCTGGGAGTGGAGCCGAGCGACGCCGATGCACGGCGGTCCGCACAGCTCCCTTCAGGGCAGCCCGCGGCGGACACCGGAGCAGTCACTACCTCCGTAGAGTCCGCCATCAGGGGATGCTGCCCGGGGCGGCCACTTCGAGCGCGCGAGTCACTCGCGCGGGCCGCCCTCCCGGACCCCCTCCTGGACAAGCCCTACGCCAGCAACCGCTCCAGCACCACCGCGATGCCGTCCTCGTCGTTCGACGACGTCACCTCGTCCGCCACCGCCCGAAGTTGGTCGTGGGCGTTGGCCATCGCCACCCCGTGTGCCGCCCAGGCGAACATCGGGATGTCGTTGGGCATGTCACCGAAGGCGATCGTGTCCGCGGACCTCAGACCGAGCCGACGGGCCGCCAGGGACAGCCCCTTCGCCTTGGACAGGCCCAGGGGGAGGAGTTCGACTATGTCCTCGCCCGCCATGGTGACCGTGACGAAACCGCCCGCCGTCCGGGTCGCGACCTCGGTCAACTGGTCGGCGGACAGGGTCGGATGCTGGATGTAGATCTTGCTCAGCGGCTCGGCCCACAGCTCCGACGGGTCCGTGAGCGGAACGAAGGGCAGCGCGCCCACGCCCGAGTAGCCCGTCCCGACCAGCACGTCGCCGTCGAGGCCCGCCCTGCTTGCCGCCAGGAACAGCGGCCCGGTCTCCGCCTCGATCTTCGCCAGCGCGAGCGAGGCCAGCTGCCGGTCCAGGGTGATGGATGTCAGCAGCCGGTGCGCCCCGGCGTCGTACACCTGTGAACCCTGGCCGCAGACCGCGAGTCCCTCGTACCCGAGTTCGTCGAGGATGTGCCGCGTCCAGCGCACCCCGCGGCCGGTGACGACGATGTGCGCGCCGCCCCGCGCGGTGACCGCGGCGAGCGCGTCACGGGTGCGCGCCGAGACCGACTCGTCGGAGCGCAGGAGCGTTCCGTCGAGGTCGGTCGCGACGAGCGGATAGGGGAACGAGCCTGCGGCGGCGGTCACTTGGCGACCGGCTCCAGCAGCTCCCGACCGCCCAGATACGGGCGCAGCACCTCGGGCACACGCACCGAGCCGTCGGCCAGCTGGTGGTTCTCCAGGATCGCCACGATCGTGCGCGGTACGGCGCACAGCGTGCCGTTGAGCGTCGCGAGCGGCTGGACCTTCTTGCCGTCACGCATCCGCACGGACAGGCGCCGGGCCTGGAAGCCGTCGCAGTTGGAGGCCGAGGTCAGCTCGCGGTACTTGCCCTGGGTCGGGATCCACGCCTCGCAGTCGAACTTGCGCGAGGCGGACGCGCCGAGGTCGCCCGAGGCCACGTCGATGACCTGGAAGGGCAGTTCGAGGGCGGTCAGCCACTGCTTCTCCCAGTCCAGGAGACGCCGGTGCTCGTTCTCCGCGTCCGCCGGGTCGACGTACGAGAACATCTCGACCTTGTCGAACTGGTGCACGCGGAAGATGCCTCGCGTGTCCTTGCCGTAGGTGCCGGCCTCGCGGCGGAAGCACGGCGAGAAGCCGGCGTAGCGCAGCGGGAGCTTGTCGGCGTCGAGGATCTCGTCCATGTGGTACGCGGCGAGGGGGACCTCGGAGGTGCCGACCAGGTAGTAGTCGTCCTTCTCCAGGTGGTACACGTTCTCCGCGGCCTGGCCGAGGAAGCCGGTGCCCTCCATCGCGCGCGGGCGGACCAGCGCCGGGGTCAGCATCGGGACGAAGCCGGCCTCGGTGGCCTGGGCGATCGCCGCGTTGACGAGGGCCAGCTCCAGGAGCGCGCCGACGCCGGTGAGGTAGTAGAAGCGCGAGCCGGACACCTTGGCGCCGCGCTCGACGTCGATGGCGCCCAGCGCCTCGCCCAGCTCCAGGTGGTCCTTGGGCTCGAAGCCCTCGGCGCCGAAGTCGCGGATCGTGCCGTGCGTCTCCAGGACGACGAAGTCCTCCTCGCCGCCGACCGGGACATCCGGGTGGACCAGGTTGCCGAGCTGGAGGAGAAGCTTCTTGGCCTCCTCGTCCGCCTCGTGCTGCTCGGCGTCGGCCGCCTTGACGTCGGCGGCGAGCTGGCCCGTCTTCTTGAGCAGCTCGGCCTTCTCCTCGGCGGAGGCCCTGGAGATGAGCTTGCCGATGCTCTTCTGCTCGGAACGCAGCTCGTCGAAGCGGACGCCGGACGCCCTGCGCCGCTCGTCGGCGGACAGGAGAGCGTCGACGAGCGCGACGTCCTCTCCACGGGCGCGCTGCGAAGCGCGCACACGGTCGGGGTCCTCACGAAGCAGGCGAAGGTCAATCACGGTCCAAGGCTACCGGTGCCGGGTTGGCGCTCACGACTCGGTATTTCCATACACCCCTTGTATTGCCATTTGACCGAAATGTCGATCACGTCAAGGGGAATGAGAACTGGCCCCGGAAGGGTTTGGGAAGGTCCCGCCGGTTGACTCGAATCCCTTGTGGAGAACGGGACTTGGGGTGCGCTGGGGCACGGTAATCCACACCCCCGAAAAGTTATCCACAGGCTGTGCGAAAGATCTGTGGATGACGGAAGTGATCGTTTCCGAAGGTGTCCGCCAGATGGCCAATTCCCGAAGCAAACCACCCTCACGCCCACTTTCGGGTGGAAATGCGTAACCCCGGGGAGTTACGCCAGGGAAACGAGTGGACGAAGGGTGGCATGCCGGGCTGTGGACGAGTCGACGGCCTGTAGGCCGATTTGTCGACAGACTGGCACTCCGTTGTCGACTTGTCCCCAGGTCGAGAAGCTGGCCTGTGGATAACTTCTGTGGATAACGGAAATCGGCTGGTAGGACTGGGCCCGGCACCGGGAGGGCCGGCTAGAAGCGGCCGTCCTGGCAACGGGCCACCCAGTCGGCGGCCGTCACGAACTCCTCGTCGGACGTCCCCGGCAGCGGCGCGCGGACGTCCTCGACGCCGATGTCCGCACGCGGGTACGAACCCAGGTACCGCACCTTGAGACAGATCCGCCTGAGTCCCATCAGGGCCTCGGCGACCTTCCGGTCGGAAATGTGGCCCTCGGCGTCAATCGCGAAGCAGTAGTTGCCGATGCCCTGCCCCGTCGGCCGGGACTGGAGCAGCATCAGGTTGACGCCCCGTACGGCGAACTCGTCCAGCAGATCGCGCAGTCCACCGGGATGGTCGTCGCGCTGCCAGATGACGACGGACGTCTTGTCCGCGCCGGTCGGCGCCGCGGGCCGGGCGGGCCTGCCGACCAGGACGAACCGGGTCTGCGCGTTCTCCGCGTCGTGGATGCCGGTCTCCAGGGCCTCCAGGCCGTACCGGGCGGCGGCGAACTCGCCCGCGAAGGCGGCGTCGTACCGGCCCTCCTGCACCAGTCGGGCGCCGTCCGCGTTCGAGGCGGACGACTCCCAGACGACGTCCGGGAGGTTGACCTTCATCCAGTTGCGGATCTGCGACTGCGCCGCCGGATGGGCGGTGACGGTCTTGATCTCCGACAGCTTGGTGCCCGGCCTGACCAGCAGCGCGAAGGTGATCGACAGCAGCACCTCGCGGTAGATCATCAGCGGCGCGCCCGCGACCAGCTCGTCGAGCGTGGTGGTGATACCGCCCTCGACGGAGTTCTCGATCGGCACGAACGCCGCCTCGACCTCACCGCTGCGCACCGCGTCGAGCGTGGCCGGCACGGACACCATCGGGATCAGCTCCCGGGTGGCCGCCTCGGGAAGCGTGCGCAGGGCGACCTCGGTGAAGGTGCCCTCGGGGCCGAGATACGCGTAGCTGGCTGGCATGCCCTCACCCTAATGGCCCTCCAGCAGCCGCTGCCCCACGTACTCCCCCTCGCCCGCCCCGCCCGGCACGGCGAACAGTGCGCTCGACTCGTGGCGGATGAACTTGGAGAGCGCGTCGCCCCGGTCGAGCTTGCGCTGGACGGTGACGAAGCCGCGCAGCGGGTCGGCCTGCCAGCAGACGAAGAGGAGCCCCGCGTCGGGCGTACCGTCCGCGCCGATCCCGTCGTGGAAGGAGAACGGGCGCCGCAGCATGGCCGCGCCCCCGTTCTCGTCGGGGCGGGTGATCCGGGCGTGGGCGTTGATGGGGACGACGAGATCGCCCTGGGCGTCGACCTTCTCCAGGTCCATCGCGGTCGTCTCGGTACCGCCGCTGAGCGGCGCCCCGTTCGACTTCTTCCGCCCGACGACGTCCTCCTGCTCCTTGACCGACAGCTGCTCCCAGTCGTCGAGCAGCATGCGGATCCTGCGTACGACGGCATAGGAGCCGTTCGCCATCCAGGACGGTTCGCCGGTGGCGGGGACGAAGATGCGCTTGTCGAAGTCGGCCTCGGACGGCTTGGGGTTGCGGGTGCCGTCGATCTGGCCCATCAGGTTGCGGGCGGTCATGGGCTGCGCGGTGGCGCCCGGCGACCGGTTGAAGCCGTTCATCTGCCAGCGGACGCGGGCCGCGCTGCCCGCGTCCTTCTGGATCGCGCGCAGGGCGTGGAAGGCGACGAGGGCGTCGTTGGCGCCGATCTGCACCCACAGGTCGCCGTTGCTGCGGGCCTTGTCGAGGTGGTCGGAGGAGAACTCGGGCAGCGGGTCGAGCGCGACCGGGCGCTGCTTTTCCAGCCCGGTGCGGGCGAAGAAGCCGTATCCGAAGCCGAAGGTGACCGTCAGGGACGACGGGCCGGCGTCGCGGGCGACATCCGTGTCGTCGTGCGCGGCGGCCTCGCCCGCCATGAGCCGCTGGGCGGTGTCCGACCAGCGGCGCAGCAGCGCGGCGGCCTCGGTGCGGCCCGCGCCTGCCACCAGGTCGAAGGCGACGAGATGGCCGCGTGCCTGGAGGCCGTCGGTGATGCCCGGCTGATGTTTCACGTGAAACATCGCCCTGTCCGTGCCCACCGAAGTGAGCGGGAGGGACTGGCCGGAGGAGCCGGCGGAATCGGATCCGGAGCCGACGGTATAGCCGGTGGCCCCGCCCGCCGCACCGAGCACGAGCCCGGTGGCACCGGCGGTACCGAGCAGCCGCCGGCGTGAGATGCCGGGCTCCCCGTTCTCGTCGGTGCTTCCGGGAACGCTTTCCTGGTCGTTTTCCTTGGTGGACTGGTCAGACATGGTGCGGGTCAGCCGATCTGCGCGTTCTTGGTGACGGTCACTTGGTCGATGTCGGAGGTCCGTACCGTCACGGCGATCTTCCAGGTGCCGGCCATGGGGATCTGGACCTCGTTCGCCGTCCAGTGGCCGGTGGCGACGCGGTCCGGGTTGACGGGCAGCGGGCCGATGTCCTGGGCGGTGAGGGTGAAGGCGACCTTGACCTCGGGCACGTCGAATGCCCGGCCGTTGGGCCGCTCCACGTACACGTGCATGACGTTGCCGCCGACGCGGGCGGGGTTGATGTCGAGCCGGACGAGGCCCTTGCCGTCCTGCCCGCCGGTGTCGAAGGTCATGTCGAGGGTCAGCGCGCCGGTCCCGACCGAGGAGTCCGACGAAGAGGACGACGACGAGGACGCCGCCGCGGCGGACTTGGCCTCCTCCTCCGTACGGCCCGGTTCGGTGGACGTCAGCACGGTGGTGACGGCGAGCAGGACGACGGCGATGCCCGCCTCGGCGAGCACCGAGCGGCGCAGCCCCGTGCGCAGGGGGTCGGCGTCGCGCAGCCGCTTCACGCGCGCGGTGTCGACGGCCGCCTGCTGCCGGGCGAGCTGGGCGGCGCGCTTGGCGTCCCCGCCCTTGACGGCTCCGGCGGCGACCGGTTCCTTCTCGGCGTCGGCGGTCTCGTCCTCCGTACGCTCCGCCGTCACGGCCTCGGCGGTCTCCGGCAGCTGGGTGGTCCAGCGGCGCGAGATGTAGGCGATGCCGACGAGGACGATCACCAGGCCGATCTTGACGAGCAGCAGCTGGCCGTACGAGGTGCCGGTGAGCGCCGACCAGGAGCCGACCTGGCGCCAGGACTGGTAGATGCCGGTCGCGACCAGTGCCAGCACGCTGCCGAAGGCGAGGCGGGAGAAGCGGCGTACGGCCGAGCCCTCGATCGGGGCGTCGGCGGGTGCCCGGAACAGCGCGACCAGGAGTGCGGAGAGCCCGCCGAGCCAGAGGGCGACGGCCACCAGGTGGACCACGTCGACGGGCATCGCGATGCCCGCCTGGAGGCCGGTCGAGGCGTGCTCGGCGAGCGCCCAGGTGGCGGCGAGGCCGATCGCGACGACACCGCCGCCGATGGCGAGCCCGAAGGTGAGATCCCGCTTCGCGGTGGCGTCGTACGCCGCGTCCTCGTCGTCCTCGTCGGCGTCTTCCAGCTCTTCCTCCGGCCGGGCGTACGCCCCGAAGAGGACCGCGATGAAGAGCGCGCCGGCCGCGAGCAGCAGCAGCCGGGAGACGAGCGCGGCGCCCGTCTTGGTCTGCAGGACGTCGCCGAGGAGGCCCAGGTCGAAGATGTCGCCGACCTTGCCGGAGCCGGTGTACGAGCCGCGCATCAGCAGCAGGGCGAGCGTGGCCGCGGTCATCGCGAGCCATCCGGCGGCGACGAGCCGCTGGAGCGCCCGTACGCCGGCGCCGCGCTGCCAGCAGGCGAGGACGAAGGCGGCGCCGCCGACCATGACGATGAAGCCCGCGTACGAGACGTACCGGCCGAAGCCGTAGAGGGCGCCGACGACTCCGCCGCCCGCCGACTCGTCGGAGACCTTGACGGAGGTGACGGAGGGGGCGCCGATGGAGAAGGTGTAGGCGCCGGCGACGGGGTGGCTGTCCGCCGAGACGACCTGGTAGGCGACGGTGAACGTGCCGTCGGGCAGCCCGGAGTGGAGCGGGACGCCGTACGTCGTGCCGCTGATCTCGGCCGCCTTGCCGGTGTCGACGCGCTTGCCCTTGGGGTCGAGCACGCGGATCGAGCCGTCGGACAGCGCGACCTTCTCGGAGAAGGTCAGCGTCACCTGGTCCGGGGCCTTGTCGACCACGACTCCCTGCGACGGTGAGCTGCCGGTCAGCGCCGCGTGTGCGGAGGCAGGCGCGGCGCCGGCCAGCCCGGCGAGCAGCGCGCCGGCGATCGCGAGGAACAGCAGCACCAGGGGCCGTACGCGGGGGGCGATGGTCTGTGTCACGGTGATCCCTCCCTCGGTCTCAGTGTCCGGTCTTCGGGTTGTACGTCGCGGACTTCACCGGCATCTCGACGGTGATCGGCGAGGTTTTGGCAAAGTGCAGCTGGACGGCGACCTTCTCGCCCTCCAGCGGCTTGCGCTTGAGCTGTTCGAACATCAGATGGTCGCCGCCGCTCTGGAGGACGAGTTCGCCGTGGGCCGGGATGTCGAGGCTCTTGGCCTCCTCCATGGTCTGCCCGACGGTCTTGTGCACGGTGACCTCGCCGGCGACCTCGCTGGTGACGCGGGTGAGTACGTCACCGGCGGCGCCCTTGTTGGTGATGACGAGGAATCCGGCGGCCATGGTGTCCGAGACCGGCTGGGGCATGTAGGCGGAGCCTACGGAGAGTCCGGCGTCGTCGTCGGACCCGGAGTCCGAACTCCCGCACGCGGTGAGGGCGAGCGCCCCGGCGAGCACCGCGGCCGTCACCAGGGGGAGGCGCCTCACGGGTTCTGCCCCTTGATGATCTTCGGGAGGTCCTTGGTGTAGTCGTCGACGGTGGCGTCCTCGCCGTACAGGACATAGCCGCCGTCGGTCTTCGGGGAGAACGCGATGACCTGGGTGCCGTGCATCGAGATCGTCTTGCCGTTCTTGTCCTTCGACGTCGGCTCGATGGAGATGCCGAGGGTGCGGGCGCCCGCCTGGATGGTGGCGAAGTCGCCGGTCAGACCGACCACCTGGGGGTCGATGCCCTTGAGCCACTTGCCGAGCGCGGCCGGGGTGTCCCGCTTCGGGTCGGTGGTGACGAAGACGATGCGGAGCTTGTCCTGGTCGGCCTTGGACAGCTGCTTCTTGGCGACGGCGATGTTGCTCATCGTCAGCGGGCAGACGTCGGGGCAGTTGGTGTAGCCGAAGTAGACGAGGGTGGGCCGGCCCTTGGTCTCCGCGCGGAAGTCGTACTTCTTGCCCTGGGTGTCCGTGAGGACGAGGTCGGGCTTCTCGAACGGCTGGTCGAGGATCGTGGCCGCCTTGTCCGAGCCGGACTCGACGGAGACATCGGCGACGGACGTGTCGGAGTCGTCGCCGCTGCCGCAGGCGGAGAGGGTCAGGGTGGCCGCGACCAGCAGGGCGGAGGCGGCGAACAGCTTCTTGCGCATAAGGAGAGGTCCCGGAGGTGTTGTTCGTGGGAGGTTCGGTGCGCCGACAGGTAGGGCGGGTGGGGGCGTACGGGACAACCGCACGCCCCCGGCGCGCACCGGAAGGTGAGCGAGGGTCAGACGGTGGTGCGGCGACGGCCGGCCAGCACGCCGAACGCCACGCCCGCGACACCGACGACGATGCCCACGACTGCCATCACGCGCGCGGTGGTGTCGCTGCTGTCGGCGGGCTCGGCGGCGGTGGTCGTGGTGTTCGCGGCGGGCTCCGCGGAGGCCGCCGCCTCGGTCTCCTCCGTGGACGAGGAGCCACCGTGGTGGCTCTCGGTGGCGGCGGACAGGGCCAGCACCGGCGCGGGGTTGTCGGGCTCCTCGGCGCCGTCCTCCTGGACCTCGATCCAGCGGACGACCTCCTTGTTGGAGTACGTCTGGAGCGCCTTGAAGACGAGTTCGTCGGTGTCCTCGGGCAGCTGGCCGATGGAGAGCGGGAACTTCTGGAAGTAGCCGGTCGGGATGCCCTTGCCGTCGTTGGCGGTCCAGGTGACCTTGGAGACGGCCTCGGAGATCTTCTCGCCGTGCAGCTCGACGGGGGTGGCCAGCTTGGACGTGGTGACCTTGGCGGTCCAGCCGGGGACCGGCTCCGGCATCACCGAGGCGAGCGGGTGGTCGGTCGGGAAGCTGACCTCGAGCTTGGTGGTCGAGGCGTTGTCGCGCTCGTTCGGCACCTTGAAGTTGACGGTCGCGTAGCCGCCCTTGGCGGCGGTGCCCTCGGCGGACACGCTGACGTGCGCGAAGGCCGGACCGGACAGGACGAGGACGGTGGCGCCGGCGAGGGCACCGGCGGCGGCGATACGGGAAACCTTCATGTCGGAAGGCGCTCCACTTCGGTGAGGTCCGAGGGCCCGGGGAGATCCGGGAGGCCTCGGAGAGGGTTCGCGGAGGAAGAGGGACGCACGTGCGGAACGGTGCACACGCGCGTGTGCCGCACGACGGCGGCCTCCTCGAACCCCCGGACCCTCGGATCCGAAGACCCTGGGGACCCGACGGGGAGCGGTCGCGTCGTGTCAGGCGGCGAGCACGAGAGCGCCGGCCGGCGGACCGCGCCGGATCACCGAGTGCTGGAGCGCGGTCGCGGGCGGCCTCAGGGGTACGAGGGTGCACGCGCGCGGGACCCGCGGTGCCGTACCGGGCGTACCCGGAAGGCCCGCACGGAGTGCACGCGCCAGCGCGAGCGCCCCGCGCAGGGAACGTACGAGCGCCCCCTCGGCCACGCCGTGCGCCGACAGCCGCATCAGCCGCAGCAGCGCAAGGTCCCCGTGCCGCAGCACCCAGCCGGTGGCGACGGCCGCGAGCAGATGACCGAGCAGCATGGGCAGCGACGGCAGTACGGAGCTGAGGGACCCGGCGGAGGAGGCGAGGGAGTCCGCGGAGTGGCTCATGGACCCCATGTCGGAGCCGGCGCCCATCCCGGTACCGCCCGTCCCCGTACCGGTGGTCGTGCTGATCCGGGCGTCGGAGAGGATCCGCTGGGCCTGGGCCGGGCTGATCGCCGCGAGCGGCGCACCGCACAGCAGCCGGGCGGCCCGGGCGACCAGGGCGGTGTCCGTCGCGGCGGCCGTCGAAGCCGAAGCGGCCGCCGACGTGGCGGTGTGCTGCCCGAGCCCGAACAGGGTGTGCAGGACCGTCTGCCCGACGGCCAGCAGGGCGACGATGCCCGGCAGCGAACGGGTCCGTCCGGCGAGCGGTGCCGCGCATGCCAGGACCCCGAGGAAACCGGCGCCCAGGGTCCACAGCGGAACGGAGGCGCAGGAGGCGAGGGTGTGCCCGGCACCGGCCAGCACGACACAGACCGCGGCGAACACCGCGGCCCTCAGCATCCGGAGTGCGCTTCCGGAGGGCGCTGTGCGCCGGCGGCGGGCAGTCATGGCGGGCTCATCATCGCACTGGCCCCACGGTGCCCATAAGGCAGGTCCACAAGGTGGTGTACGGCCGGGTAACACCCCGTACAAGCGGGTACAAGCGGAAGACGACTTCTGCGAATCGAAGCCCCACATACACCGATTGGAGCCCGCAGTGCATCCCCCGTATGGGCGGCATCACGTCAACTGCGTGCTTACACACCGGCACTCGCGGCAATACGTACAGGTATGTCGAGCCGCGGCCTGGAGGCTGGAGCATGAGCATCTGGTGGTCACTCCATCTGCGGCGCGAGGCTGCGAGCGTTCCGCTCGCCAGACGCCTGCTGCTGGGCACGATGGAGACGGCGGGCGTCGACCCCGACATCTCCTACGACCTCTCCCTCGCGCTGAGCGAGGCCTGTGCGAACGCGGTCGAGCACGCCGGTGACACGGCGCACGGCGACTCCCGCGGGGCCTATCGCGTCACCGCGTACCTGGACGGCGAGAAGTGCCGCATCGAGGTCGCCGACTCGGGCCCCGGCTTCCCGGCGAGCCCGATGAACACGGCGAGCACGGCCGGCCCGGCGCTCACGGAGGCCCCGCGCCGCCCGGTACCCGTCGCCGCCGTCCCGTACGACGCGGAGCACGGCCGGGGCCTGTCGCTGATCGAGGAACTCGCCGACCACGTCACCATCGGCAACAAGCCGGGCCGGGGCGGTGCGGTGGTCAGCTTCGACAAGATCCTCAAGTGGCGGAAGGACGCACCGCTGATGGCGGTGTGACGCCCTTTCCGTCGATGTCATGACTCCGGAGATTCCGGTCTGCATGCTGACCGGACGGGAATCGGCGCGACGTCGGGCCACGGGGGGCTGACCATGGCGTGGACGGTACGGGCGGGGGACGGACGGCGGCTGTCGGTCGAGGAGCGGGGCGATCCGCAGGGCCGTCCGGTGTTCCTGCTGCACGGCACCCCCGGCAGCAGACTCGGACCCGCGCCGCGGCCCTCGGTCCTCTACCGCATGAGGGTCCGGCTGATCACGTTCGACCGCCCGGGATACGGAGGTTCGGACCGCGGTCCGGGCCGTTCGGCGAGTGCGGCGGCCGAGGACGTCCGCCTGATCGCCGACGCCCTCGGGATCGGCAGGTTCGGGGTGGTGGGCCGCGCGGGCGGCGCCCCGCACGCGCTCGCCTGTGCGGCGCTGCTTCCGGAGCGCACGGCACGGGCCGGCTCACTGGTCGGGCTCGCCCCTCCGGACGCCGCCGACCTGGACTGGTTCGACGGTATGACCGAGGCCAACGTCCACGCGTACGTCAACGCCGCCGCGGGCCGGCACCGGCTCACCGCCACGCTGGGGCGACGCACGCGGACGATCCGTGCCGATCCGGCGGCCTCCATCGCCGAGATGCGCAGCGGACTGCCCGAGTTCGACCGTTGGATCATCGCGGACGCCGGCATCCGGGCCATGCTGGAGTGCAACTTCGCCGAGGGGCTGCGCAGTTCCGCCGACGGCTGGGTGGACGACGTCATGGCGTTCAGCACCGGCTGGGGCTTCGAGCCCTCGGGCATCACCGCCCCGGTCTTCCTCTGGCACGGCGAGGAGGACATCTTCGCCCCGGTGGAACCCACCCGCTGGCTCGGTCGCCACATCCCCGGTCCCGCGTCGAGGTCGAACGCCACGCCGCCCACTTCGGAGCGCTCCGTGTGATGACCCGCATGATCGGATGGGCCTCCCGGCACGAGGAGTGAGTCCGGCGGGTGGGCCCGGCGGACGACCCCGGTCCATGAGCTCCACGCGCCCCCTCACACCTGCTGTGGCTCCAGGTCCCGGTCGATCCGCAGCCACCCGACCGCCGCCGTGCTCAAGGGGTGCGTATCGCCCAGGCGGTGGACCAGTCCGGTCTGCGCCTCCTGGTGGAGCTGGGTGGCCTCCTTGTCGCGGCCCAGCTGGCGGAGGGTGACCGCGAGGTTGGCCATGCTGCTCAGGGTGTCGGGATGGATGGGGCCGAGGCGCCCCCGCAGGCCGGTCACGGTCAGCCGCTCCCAGCGCTCGGCCTCCTCCGGGCGACCGAGGTCGGCCAGGGCGTTGGCGAGGGTGGTCCCCGTACTCAGGGTGGACGGGTGTGCGTCGCCGAGCGTCGCCGCGAGGCCGGCGCGGGCCCGTTCGGCCAGTTCCGCGGCCTTCTCCGGCTCGCCGAGGGCCCGGTGACAGATCGCCAGGTTGTTGAGGCAGAACATGGTGAACGGGTGCTGGGGACCGAAGGAGTTCCGGTAGCCCTCCTGCACCTCCGCGATCTGCTGCACCGCCCGCCGGGCCCCCTGTCCGGGGTCGGTGGCAAGGTAGTCGGCGGCGAGGTTGAGCCCGCAGGCCAGTTCCTCGGGGATGGAGCGGCCGTACCGGTCGCGGTAGCGGGTGTGGGTCTCCCAGGTCTGCTCGCTCAGACGCAGCGCCTCCTCGATCCGGCCGGCCCTGCGCAGGGACACGGCGAGGCTCTTGTCGACCCGCAGCACCTCGGGGACGTACGGGTTGAGCACCTGCCCGAAGTTGTCCCTGACCTCGCGCAGGATCTCCACCGAGTCGTCGTACTCGCCCAGCTCCCTCAAGTCGCGGGCGTAGTGGCTGCGGGTCGTGAGGGTGTACGGGTGCAGCGGGCCGTCCAATGCGGTACGGCGGCGCACGGTGTCCTCGTCGAGATGCAGGGCGGCCTTGCTGTCCCCGGTGAGGCGGTGGTCGATGGCGAGGTTGTTGGCGGAGCGCAGGGTCCGGGAGTCGTCCTCGCCGAAGATCTCGCGGAATCCGCTGTAGATCCGCCGGTCCAGCTGCAGCGCCTCGTTGAAGCGCCCGAGGGCCCGCAGGTCGGCGGCCACACTGCCGGAGGTGATGAGCAGGGAGGGGTGGCCCTCGCCGAGGAGCCGGCGCTGTGCGGCCAGGGTGTCCTCGTCCATCTCGCGGGCGGCCTGGTACTCGCCCTGGGAGCGCAGGATGTTGGCCAGCTCGAAACGGAGGTTGAGGATCTGCTCGTCGTTGGAGTCCGGGAACTCGGTGCTCCAGAACTCGTTGAGCTGCGTGCCCAGGGTGCGGGCGACATGCAGTTCGCCGCGCTTCCACAGATAGCGGATCCGGTCCACCATCAGCTGCCGGGGCTCCTCCTCCGCGCACTCGCGGATGTTGGAGGGGACCAGATGCGGCCAGATCACCTCGAACTCGTCCCACTTGGCGGGGTCGTCCACCGCCCCCTCGGGCGGCCGTACGGCGGCCAGGATGCGGTGCACCTCGTGGACGGTGTCCTCGGCCACCTCCGGGGCCATGCTGTCGCGCACCGCGGACTGGACCAGCCGGTGCACCTGGATGGAGTTGTCGGTGGGGTCGACCTTGGCCAGTGCGAACCTGCCCAGCGACTGGATGACCTTGCCGAGCATGTAACGGGCGCGCAGGTCCTTGTCGTAGGGCAGCAGCGCCTTGATCATGGGGTCGCTGCCGACCAGGGTCATGGAGATCGGTTCGGCGGACAGGAAGCTGCACAGTTCGAGCAGCCGGGCCGCCGCGGGCGATTCATGGCGCAGCCGGGTGATCGAGATGTTCCAGGTGGCGCCCACGGGGGACGGGTACTCCACGGCGTCGACGGCGGCCGGCACCGACAGCACCCGGGTGCTCTGCTCGCGCAGCTGCTCGATGTACTCGCCGACGGGCGTCGCGGTTGTCTCGAGCCAACCCGCCGCGACCGCGATCGCCAGGGGCAGGTCTCCGACCGCGTCGGCGACCAGGGCCGCGTCCTCCTCGCTCAGTCCCGGAACCCGCCGGGTCAGGTGCTCGACGCTCTCCTCCCGGGTGAAGACGTCGACCTGGAGCGGCCGTACCTGGGTGGAGGTCGGCTTGGTGCGGGTGGTGACCAGGAGATGGCCGTAGACCTCGTCCGGGATCGGGCCGGTCAGCTCGCTGAAACGGTTGATCACCAGGTCCAGGTCCTCGACGTTGTCGAAGACCAGCAGCCAGCGCTTGTACGGGCGGGCGGCCCTCAGCGCCTGGAGCGCGGCCTCGACGGCCTCGGACACGTCGTCGCCGATGCTCGGGTCGAGCCGACGGCCGAGGTCGGCGAGCTTGGGCGCGACCAGGCCGGGCTGTTCGGCGTCGACCCACCACACCAGGTCGTAGTCCGCCCTGAAGCGGTTGGCGTACTCGCGGGCCAGATGGGTCTTTCCCACGCCGCCGAGACCGTGCAGCACCTGGGGCAGCCGCTGTCCGGCGGCGACGGCCACGAACTGGCTGCGCACCTGCTCCAGGATCGGCGAGCGGCCGGTGAAGGACCGGTAGCGGGGCTGGACGTTGGACACGCTTGTGCTGGTGTTCGGGAAGCGTGTGCCGTGCGGGCGGACGACCGTCTGGGGGGAACCGGGGCGGCCCAGACCGGTGAGCAGCGCGGTCGTCGCGGTCTCCTCGTCCAGTCGGGCCAGATCGATGGTGCCGCCCCGGCTCGTGTGCGGGATCTGCTGCACGTCCCCGACCCGCAGGGCGACCGGCTGGTGCTTCTGCGAACCGCCGAAGTGCACCGTGGCCTCCCAGGCCGCCATGGCCGTACGGGAGCTGAGGAAGGTGGGGGAGACCACGGCGAGCACCCGGTGCGAGCCGCCGGAGACGGCCTCGCCGCCGATCTCCAGCGTCGTCATCGCCCGCACGTCCTGGGAGACCACATCGAACCGCGCCTCGCGCAGCACCGACTCCAGCCAGGCCACCCACATCCGGTCCTCGGAGACGTACTGCAGGAGCAGCTTCGACGGCGGCAGGGGGCGGCGGCGGGTGTAGGCCGAGAGGTACTGGTTGCGCTTGACGTCGTTGAGGGGTGGCAGGGAGGACACCCGGCCCGCGGTGACGACGGAGGTCAGCCGTTCGCAGGCGGTCAGCATGGAGCTGGCGACCTTGGGCGGGTCGCCGAAGGGGGCGAGGATCTCCTCGTAGGCGTAGTAGGGGCGGTAGGGGATCTCCACCGCGCCCCAGTAGGCGTCGAGTTCCTCGGCGTCCAGGCCGCTGGGCAGGCCCTCGAAGCGCTCCCGGGCCAGCGCCCGGCCCGCGTCGACCTTGTCCTTCTCGCCGTCGTCGATGCGCATGGCGACCGGGAGGATGCGGATCCCCTTGTCGCCGTAGCGCTCCTCGATGGCCCGTACGACCTCGGCGGCGCCGCCGAGGCTCTGGTCGCTGAGGGTGTAGCAGACCACCAGGGTGCTGGGCATCTGCACGGTGCAGATGTCGGCGAGGTCGCTGTGGCCGGTACGGCTGTCGATCAGTGTGTAGTCGTAGTACCGCTCCATGTCCGAGCGCATCGCGTCGAAGAACTGCCCGCCGCCGTAGCTGCGGTAGAAGCTGTCCCAGTCCATGTTGCCGACGATCGGGTAGTCGCGGTGCTGTACGCCGGCCGACAGGAAGTCCAGGCTCCCCGGCTTCGGGAAGGTCCAGTCCAGGGAGATGGCATGGGGGCGTACGCGGGCGTAGCGGCGGTGCCAGTCCGGCTCACGGTCGGGGAGGTCGCGCAGTGCCTCGCGGCGGTAGTCGTCGATCAGGTTGATCAGGCCGGGGGTGGCCCGCAGTAAGGAGGGCTTGAGGAACGGGTGGAAGAACCGGTGCAGGCCCGGGGCCTCCAGGTCCCAGTCGACTGCGAGCACGCGATACCCGTTCGCGGCCAGGATCCAGGCCACGTTGGCGAGCGCCATGGTCCGGCCGGTCCCGCCCTTGTACGAGTAGAAGGTGATCACTGAACCCTTGTGGCCCTCGGTCATGGAGCCCTCCGTTGTGTCGGCCTTGCTCTTCCCTCGTGCCGTGACTTCCGGTGTTCTGTGCGCTTGAGGCCGCGGGGCTCGGGTGTCACGCTCAGGAGTCCGCAGGAGTCCGCAGGAGGCGCTCGGTGCTCTCGGGTCATTGGTCTGGGCTGGGATCCATGTGTGGGAATCTCTGCCGCCCACACCAGGGAGGTCCCGCTGAATCACTCAGTGTTACGCGGTGCTGTGGAGAGTGGCTTTGGCACGCCAGGCGTGGGCCTCCACTGAGTTTCCTTCTTCGTCCAAGCTGGTGGCATGGGTGAGAATGATGTCGATATGAGCTTGCGGCCCGGGCAGACCGTACGCGTCGAGTAATACGGCTCGGGCGCGATTGAGGAGACTGTCAGCCGATTCGGCGGCCTTCTGCCTCCAGCCATGGGCACCCGCAGCTTCTCCACGGGCACTGAGACGTGCCGCAAGGGCTGCTGCAGCTCGTGGATCGCCTCGCTCGGCGATCAGCCGAAGCCAGTACTCCGCCTCTTCCGTTTCCGCCGACTCGCCTCGTTCGAGAAGTGTTTCGGCCAGGCCGAGAATGACGTTGGAAATGCCGTCGTCAGCGGCTTCTCCCGGCCAGGGCTGAAAGGATTGAGGCGACTCCTCCAACTTGGTCAGGGCGAACTCCGCCCCGCGGCGAAACCAGTCGAGGGCGCGATCGGTCTCGCCACGTCGAAGACAGATCGTCGCCAGGTTCTCGATGGCGCCTGTGTGGCCGAGGAGTGCTCCGCGCCGGTTCCAGTGTTCGGCTTCGTCGAGGTCGCCCCGCTGCATGAGCAAGTACCCGAGGTTCGCCATCGCCCTGGCGTCTTCGAGCTCAGCTGCCTGGCGATACCAACGTTCCCCCTCAGCCAGGTTGCCCTGACCGACCATCCTCAGACCGAGGCTGACTATGGCGGACGTGCTCCCACGGTCAGCAGCCTGCCTCAGCCAGGTGACGGCTTCGGCCGAGTCGCCTTGCTCGTGAAGGCAGGACGCAAGTCCCGTCATTGACGGAAGGAAACCTCGCTCGGCGGCTCGTCGGAACCAGGCCGCACCCAGCTGATGATCTCCGCCATCGGTGTGGATTCGGCCGAGCCAGTGCATCGCTTGCACATCGTCATCGTCTGCCGCGCTGCGCCAGGCTCGCTGGGCCATCTCGGTGTTGCCGGCCCATTCCGCGCTGACCCCGATGAGTGTCCGTATGGACGGCTCGACTTGTTCGATAAGGGATGCCCACGTCTCCTCACGGGCCAGCATGTGGTCCACCACGCCCTGACCAGCTCCGTACGAGTGCTGCACCAAGACATCGGACACACGGAAGCCGTCCACTACTCCCGGACGGGTGATCGCTTCACTCAGGGCACTGATTCTGCCCTCGATCGGACGGATTGCCCATGTGAGGGCAGGCGGCAACCAGTCCGTGGATTGCGGGGCCTTGCTCTGCTCTGCCAGATACAGGACAGCCAGGGATTCCAGGACGTTTCTGGGGATGGGCTCCGGGTAACCACAGCGCCTGGCCACGACCGCTGCAGTGATCAAGGCTTGGCCGTTCGGGTCCCCTGACGTCTCCAAGGTCCAGCGTTCGATCAGATCCGGTGCACCGGCCAGCGTCGCAGTGACCCTTCCGTCCTGTGATCCAGCCAGTGCGCTGGCAATGCGCGGGTCGATCTCGGCGAGTGCTCGGGCGCGCGAGAGCTCGTCTCTTGTCAGCTGGCTGTCGACATGGAACCGGATGGCGCGTTCCGACGTACCGCTGCGGGGCGACCATCGAGCCAGCATCTTCACCACCTGCTGGGCGTGGGTATATCCGATGGCCTGCTCGACATGGGGACCGGTTGTCTCATCCTCGGGGGAACTCCCATGGAGCAGTCGGTCCAGTTCCTCTGACCGTATGGTGGCAGCGAGGAGCACGGGTCCGCTGCGCCCCAGGATCAACTGGCGTACGGAACTGGCCGTCAAGGTCTCGTCGGCGAAGAAGTTCTGAAGCTCGTCCAGCCATATGACGGACTGCGACAGGTCCACGCCGTCCTCGACGGCTGCGTTGAGTTGTGCGCCGGTTCCCACCTTCGGAACCAGCCAGTCGGGCACTTCTGTCCGCAGCGCCTCGTAGAGGCTTCTTGTCTTGCCTGCGGTAGCGGGACCGACCAGCACGATCAGTCCGCCACTCCTGGTATGTCCCTTGATCCACGCGCGAATGTCCGCGTCGATTCTGCGTTCGATGTACTCAGGCAGGTTGCCCGACAGGTCCGAATCCGCAGTCTCGGGCAGCGGAATGGCCGGATGAATGCTCAGAGCCAGCTGATGTCCCGCGTCAACGACCAAGGGTGCCTGCCGGAGGAGTTCACCACGCGTGACGGAGCGCCGGTTCAGTTGCTCGACGGCTGCCGCCCACCGGAACCCAAGAGCCTCCATAGCCCGCTTGCCCAGCATGGCCAGGACACCGACTATGACGCCGGCACCGATCTTGACCCATGTCGGTCCATGTACTCGGTCGGCAGCGAACAGAGCCGCAGTGGCGAGCAGACACATGCCTGCTGCGACAACAGACGCTATTTGCCACTGACTCCGGCGCTTCTCCCCCATGGAATGAGAGTTGCCCACTCTTCTGATCCGGAAAGCGGATTTACTGCCAGAGTTGTTGGCATCCGGGCGGAGCCCCAGAGCTCGTCTTGGGCCCGATCACCGACGACTTGTCGGCCCTTGCTGGAACTGTGGGACTCACTGTTTGTGTGAGGCGGTCCGCGAGGGTCTTGCCCATTGCCTGAACGAAGCGATCGCCCTGTTCTGTCAGGGCGTCGGACGCGGCGAGGGTGTCCACCGCCCGTGCCGTCTGTTCGCGCCAGTGGGCGAACTGGGTTTCCGTTGCGTGGACTTCGGTACTCGCCGCAGTCCGCCTACGCGCCTGCCAGTAGTCGACGACGGCGATGTGTGCGTACGTCCCCTGGAGCAGGCCTTCCAGCGGTCGCGGATCGGGGCGCCAGGGTACATGGAACATTCGTTCGCAGCTGGGATCGTACAGGTCCGTCAGATCGAGTAAAGCGCCCAACTTGACGTGCTGGAACTCGTGAACCAGAAGACACGCCAGGGTCTCTGGTGTCCCGGGCTGTGCGATCGCAACCGCGCCGAAGGCGTCCCGGGCCGTAGAGCTGATGTCCGTCCCTGTCTCGGCTTTCCGCAATGGAGTGACGGCCCTCAACCCCGTTGCGAGCCCGGGGGCGTACGCGGGCAGCTCTCGCCGGATCCATTCCCACGCGGCGGACAGCTTGTTCTGCCATTCCTCGACCGCTGCCTCGGAGAGTCGTCCCTGCAAGGCGTAGCCGTGGGTGTCCCGCCATGGATCGGTGTCCTCCAACGCGACTGCCCAACCTTCCAGTTCGAACCTGCGCAGGCTCAACCACGCCGGATCCACCACGCCTTGGCGCTCCACGAGGTGCTCCCGCCCCCCGACCCGCACGGCGAAGCCGTCGCCACCCCCGATGACCTGAGCTTCCGTTGCGTTGTCCACCAGCAGTGCCCCCAGGGTCGGCAGTCGCAGTGCTCCGGAGAGGACGGGAACAGTCACTGTGCCCGGCCGTCCGGCCCGCACCAGCGCTGCCGCGGTGATCTCCGCCACCCCGCGCATCGCGATCGGCCCGGCCTGCTCGTTGCCCTGTAGGACCCGCAGGGCCCAGGGCCGCAGATAAGGGTGGGCCAGCACCGCGTCCACCGACTCCGGTGCCTCGGCGTCGAGGACCGTCAGGGTCTCCCAGGCCGCCGTACCGGTCTCGTCGTGCGGACATGCGTGCCATACGGCGCCGAGGAGTTCGCGGTTCACGGTGAGCTCGTGGAGGGCCAGCACCTCCACGGCATCGACTCCGCCGAGACCGCTGGCGAGCTCGCCGAACTGTGCTTCATTCAGGGAAAGTCGGGGCACTGGCATCCTCTGGACTTCCCTGTCGCGGACCCCGGTGATGAGCTGTTTCAGGTCTGCGCAGTACACGGACGGGTTCATGAACTCGCCGGCGGTGCCTCCGGAGCGGTAGCGGTGCGCGTACAGCCCTCCACCGCACGACTGGACGACCTCACAGGTACGGCAGGTGTCGCACAGCCCGTCCAGCCCCTGTTGCCGGGCGACGATGCCAGGGTGTGCGGCCATCTCGTCCAGCGAGTTGGCGCTCACGTTCATCCCGGTGCCGGGCGCTCCGTCGTACGCGGTCTTCAGCGAGTCCGCCTGTTCGAGCGAACCGTCGGTCTCGATGACCGCCAGTTCGACCGGGGCCAGCCCGAGTGACTCGGTGAGACTGCTCGCCCCGCGCAGGGTGCGTAGGACGGAGTCGAGAACCCGTACTCCCATGGGTCGGTCCGCGGCGGTCCAGCGATCATGGACGCTCAGCAGCCAGTCACCGTACGAGATGCTGTCGGCCGGGCGTGCCGGCGGCTCGTCCCAGGTGGCGTGGGGGAGCAGGAAGTCGACGCGAGGTGGGTTGAGTTCAGCCAGTGCGTCGTAGACGGTGGCGGGGTCGTTGCGCAGGTCGATCGTGCAGAGAATGCCGGCGAAGAGGTGCCGGTAGCGGGGGCGGCTCAGAAGTTCGATCGCGTGAAGGACTCGGCCGTGGCTGCTGCGACCGTTGCGATAGCGGCGGTGCAGGTCGTTGGCGGCGCGGTCGCCATCGAGCGAGATGCCGACCTTGATGTCGAACTCCGCGAACAGGTCGCAGAACTTCTCGTCGAGGGTGATGCCATTGGTGTGGATGCGCAGATCGAGGGCGCTGACGCCGGACAGGGCGGTCTGTAAGTTCTCCGCCGCCTGGCGCAGTCTTGCCCGGCCGGCAAGGAGAGGCTCCCCGCCGTGCAGGACAACGTGAACGGTGTCGAGCTGATGGACGCGGGCGTGCTCGGCGATGCGCCGAGCGCTGATCTCCAGCAGATTGCTGGAGATCACCACGGGACGGCCTTGCCAACTCTGGTCCGCGTGCTCGAACACATAGCAGTGATCACATGCGAGATCACAGCGGCTGTGCATCTTCAGTACGAACTGGCTCAGTGGGTGCGGCGACGGGTCCATGAGTGCACTGGTCGATTCAGGATCGAGAGCGATGGTTCAGAGGAAGGATTGGAAGCTCCCGCCCGAGACTCGTGCGGGTCCCTGCCTCGGAGCGAGCCCAGACAGGAGGCGGGCTACGGCAATGGTATGGAAACTGCCGACTTCGGCGGCGAGTTGGACCAGCGGGACTCGCTCGGGTCGGGCTATGGATGGCCTGCTCTGAACATTGGCTGAGGCGTTGGCGGTCGTTTTGATGGCTGACCCCGATCTTCTCTGTGTCCGTCGGACGACGATCGAGCATTCCAGAAGAGGTGTTGGAATGGTTTGCCTGGGGGAATGGGTTCGACTGTCCGAGGACGGCGCTGGGGAGACATGAAACCACAGCACCAGGTCTGTGGATTGCGTAAATCCGGGCGGCGTTCCTGATCATTCTCGAGTGGCTTGGACTGGCCGCGCGCTCCCGAGCGGGCTTCAGGATGCTCAGCATTCTCAGCCTACCCACAGCCCCCGCCCAAGGTTCTGACGGTCTGCGTTCCTACCGTCCCGATCATGACGGGAAACCACAAGGACACAACGATCAGCCGGCGCCGCGCTCTCGCGGTGACCGGAGGCACGGTCGCCGCAGGCGGGCTCGCGGTCGCGGGCTACCAGTCGGCCTTCGCGGACGAGGCGACGACCACGACGACGGCCGACGCCACCGCGTCCGCCACGGCGAGCGAGAGCACCGGCACCTGCGTCCTCATGTCCAGCGTGACGGAGGGGCCGTACTACCTCGACAACGCCCTGGTCAGAAAAGACATCACCGAGGGCAAATCCGGCGTCCCGCTGACGCTGCGCATCACCGTCCAGGACACCACCGAGTCCTGCGCCCCGGTGGCCGGCGCGGCCGTGGAGATCTGGCACTGCGACGCCTGGGGCTACTACTCCGGCTACACCACCGCCAACCCCGGCGGCTCGGCCCCCGCCGAGAGCGAGGACGGCTCCACCGCCAACGACAACACCTATCTGCGCGGCTACCAGGTCGCCAACGCCAACGGGGTCGTCAAGTTCGAGACGATCTTCCCCGGCTGGTACACCCCGCGCACCTGCCACATCCACGTCAAGGTGCACACCGGCGGCGCGAAGGAGGACGGCACCTACGAGGGCGGCAAGGTCAACTACACCGGCCAGTTCTTCTTCCCCGACGACGCGGCCGAGGCGATCTTCGCCCTGGAGCCCTACTCCCAGCACACCGGCAGCTACACCACCCTCGACAACGACATGGTGTACGACGGCGGCGGCACCTCCAGCGGTCTGCTCACCCTGAAGCCGGTCCACAAGAAGGACGTCTCCAAGGGCTACAAGGGCTTCATCACCCTGGGCATCGACCCGGACGCCGAGAACACCGGCGCGGGTGGCGGCGGTGGCGGCGGTACGCCCCCGAGCGGCGAGCCCCCGACGGACGCCCCGACCGAAAGTGCCTCACCGTCCGCCACGGCCTCCTCGTAAGGTACGGACATGAGCAGCCGTGAGGACGAGGCGCTGGCGCTGGCCGCCGTTGACGCGCTGACCGGGCAGCTGGCCCTGGCTCCCAAGCCGGGCCTGCCCGACCCGCGCGATCTCGACGCCCGCGTGACGCGCAAGGACCAACTTGCCCTGCGCTGGTCGGCCAAGGCGCTCGCGCCCGGCCTCGCGGCCATGGCCGCCGCGGCCCGCCGTACCGGCGAACCGACACCCGCGCTCCGTACGGAGCTGGGCGCGATCGGCCGGTCCACCGAGCACTCGGTGGCGCTGGCGGGCGGCGGCCACCGGGGTGCCCTGTGGGCGCTCGGCCTGCTGGTCGCGGCGGCGGCCATGGACCCCAGGGCCAAGGCACGCGATGTCGCCGCGGCGGCCAAGCGGATCGCCTCCCACCCCGACAAGCGCGCCCCGCGCAGACCCTCCCGGGGTTCCTCGGTGTCGGCGAAGTACGGCGCGGCCGGCGCCCGCGGCGAGGCGAGGGCCGGATTCCCGCACGTACGCCGGGCGTTGGACGCCCTCGCCACCGCCCGCTCCAACGGCGCGACGGAGCCGGAGGCCCGCCTGGACGCCCTCCTGACGGTCATGTCAACGCTCCAGGACACCGAACTCCTGTACACAGCAGGCCCCCACGGCCTACGCCACGTCCAGGCAGGCGCCCGCGAAATCCTGGAAGCGGGCGGCACATCGACAGAGGCCGGCGCCAAGGCCCTGACGGCCTTCGACACCGACCTCCACACACGCGGATGGAGCCCAAGAGGCAGCGCAGGCCTCTTCGCAGGCGCTCTCTTCCTGGACTCCCTCCCGGTAACCCCCTAAGGGGCGCGGGGCTGTGACATTTGCGGCTCTGCCGCGTGGGCGCGACAAGCCCCCACCGGCCGGGCAGCCAAAACTCAACCCTTGAGCCGAGCCATCCAAGCCTCGACATCATCAGAACGCCGAGGCAGCCCATCCGACAGATTCCGATTCCCGGACTCCGTCACCAAGATGTCGTCCTCGATCCGAACCCCGATCCCCCGATACTCCACAGGCACAGTCAGATCATCAGCCTGGAAATACAACCCGGGCTCAACGGTCAACACCACCCCCGGCTCAAGAACCCCGTCCACATACGACTCAACCCGCGCCGCCGCACAGTCGTGAACGTCCATCCCGAGCATGTGCCCAGTCCCGTGCAGCGTCCACCGACGCTGCAACCCCAGCTCCAGCACCCGCTCCACAGGCCCCTCGACAAGCCCCCACTCCACGATCCGCTCGGCCAGCACCCGCTGCGCCGCATCGTGGAAGTCCCGGTACTTGCCACCCGGCTGCACCGCCGCGATCCCGGCCTCCTGCGCGTCGTACACCGCGTCATAGATCTTCTTCTGGATCTCGGTGTATGTGCCGTTGATCGGCAGAGTCCGCGTGACATCGGCCGTGTAGTACGTGTGCGTCTCGACGCCCGCGTCCAGCAGCAGCAGCTCACCGGAGCGCACGGCCCCGTCGTTGCGCACCCAGTGCAGCGTGCAGGCGTGCGGCCCGGCCGCGCAGATGGAGCCGTAGCCGATGTCGTTGCCCTCGACCCGCGCGCGAAGGAAGAAGGTGCCCTCGATGTAGCGCTCGCTGGTCGCCTCGGCCTTGTCCAGGACGCGGACCACGTCCTCGAACCCGCGCACGGTCGAGTCGACGGCCTTCTGCAGCTCACCGATCTCGAACTCGTCCTTGACCAGCCGCGCCTCGGACAGGAAGACCCGCAGCTCCTCGTCGCGCTCGGTGGTGACCTTGTCGGTCAGCGCGGCCTCGATGCCGGCGTCGAACCCACGTACGACGCGCACCGGACCGGTCGCCTCACGCAAGGCGTCCGCCAGCTCGCGCACGTCCGAGGCCGGAATGCCGTACACCTGTTCGGCCTCGGTGAGTGAGTGCCGGCGGCCTACCCACAGCTCGCCCTGCCCCGAGAGCCAGAACTCGCCGTTCTCGCGGTCGGAACGCGGCAGCAGATAGATCGTCGCCCTGTGACCGCCGTCGACCGGCTCCAGGACGAGGACGCCGTCCTCCGTCTGGTTGCCGGTCAGATACGCGTACTCGACCGACGCACGGAACGGGTACTCCGTGTCGTTCGAACGCGTCTTCAGATTGCCCGCGGGGATCACCAGCCGATCGCCCGGGAAACGCGCGGAGAGCGCGGCGCGGCGGGCGGCGGTCTCGGCGGCCTGCGCGATGGGCGTGAGGCCCGTCAGCTCGGTGTCGGCCCAGCCGGACTTCATGTTCTCGGCCAGCTCGTCGGAGACGCCCGGGTACAGGCCGTTCTTCCGCTGCTTGATCGGCTCCTCAGACTCACTTTCCGGGGTCTCCGGAACGAGTTCGTCGGCCACGGTCATCCTCCTAGATACGGCACTGGACCTCGTCCATCGTACGGTCGTACGGGACAAGGCCCAGAGGCGCGAAAGGTGACCGGCAGCTCACTCGAACCGCGCCGCCAGCAGTACGACGTCCTCCTGGCCGTCCGACGCGTCCACCTCGTCCGGCAGCATGCTCCGCAGGACGTGGTCCGCGACCGCGCCAGGATCTTCGCGCAGCCCCTTGGGGACGCTCGCCGCCGCCGCGTGCAGCCGCGAGAAGGCCCGGTCCACGGGCTCGCCCGTACGGTGCAGCAGCCCGTCGGTGTAGAGCAGAACCGTCTCGCCGGGTTCCGTCCGGAACTCCACGCTGGGCGCCTCCCAGCAGGCGAGCATGCCGAGCGGCGCCGACACGGTGGTCTCCACGAACTCCGTGCGCCGCTCGCCGATCACCAGCGGCGGACAGTGCCCGGCACCGGCCAGCGTGACCTTGCGCAGCGCGGGCTCGCAGTACGCGAACAGGGCGGTGGCGCAGCGGGCGGGTTCGGTGAGCCGCAGCAGCAGCTCCAGGTCGGAGAGGACCGCCACCGGGTCCTCGCCCTCCATCACGGCGTACGCGCGCAGGGAGGCCCGCAGTCGGCCCATCGCGGCGATCGCGCTGGGCCCCGAGCCGGTCACCGCGCCCACGGCCAGGCCGAGGGCCGCGTCCGGGAGCGGCAGCGCGTCGTACCAGTCGCCGCCGCCGCGCGGGCCCGTGCGGTGCCGGGCGGCGAGCTGGACGCCGGCCACCCGGGGCAGCCGGGCGGGCAGCAGCTCCTCGGAGATCGTCGTCACGCACGCGCGCGTGCGCTCCACCTCGACCAGTCGCGCCAGGTGCTCGGTCGCGTACCGTGCGTACAGGCCGACGAGGTGGCGCTGGCGTTCGACCGGCTCCGCGGGTTCGTCGTACAGCCAGACGGCCGCGCCGAGGCGGCCCGCGGACTCGGTGGACAGAGGGAGCGCGTAGCTCGCCGCGTAGCCGAGCCGGGCGGCCACCTCGCGGTGGCGGGGGTCGAGACCGTCCTCGGCGAGGAGGTCGGGGTGTGTGATTTCGCTCTCGCCGCCGGGCAGCCCTGCGGCTGTGTCGAGGAGCTGTCCGTACGGCATCGCGCCGCGCGGGATCGTCTCGATGTGTCCGAGGTCGGCGCGGGCGAGTCCCAGGCCGATGGTGGTGTCGGGGCCGAGTCCGTCACCGGGTTCCAGGACGACGAGACCGCGCCGGGCGCCCACGAGGGCGGCTCCGGCGCGCAGCAGTTCCTGGAGGGCGTCCGCGAGTGCTGCCGTGCGCGCCAGCCGCTCGGTGAGTTCGTGCAGGGTTGTGAGGTCCGACACCCACCCGGCGAGGCGGTCCTGGAGGAGGATTCCGGGGTCGTTCTGGCAGGTCAGCGCGGGTGTGTCGGCAGGGGTTGCCGGGGCTACGGGCGCGGGCGCGACAGTGTGTGCGGGCGAGGGAACCGTTGAATCGATTCCAGCCACTTTCGGGAGGTGAGGGGCGTTCATGGCGTCCGGCCTTCCGACCGGCGCGTATTGCTCAATAGCATCGCAAACCCCCATGTGATTCTGCGCCGCTAGCAGTGTCTCCACATGTACACGCACTCGTGAGGGGATGTCCAGCATTGTCCTGCCGGGATTCCTGGTGTCCATGGGTTTCCCGGGGTCCCCTTGCGAAAAAGCAAAGTTGGCTTAAAACTGACTCGGGTAGCGGGTTATTGCGGTCGACTGGCCTGGTTCGACGGAGCGTCACAGCGGTCTTGGTGGGTACGTACTCGGAGAAGGCCAGGGGTGGTTGTGGAACCGCCCGGAACCTGGCGACGGACCCGGGCGTCTTAACCACCGACGGCCGTGCCCCATCCTCCCTTGGCGGAGGCGGAGAGAAATACGCGGGACGGCAAAACGCCAGACTCCGCCACCCCGCGCCATGCCCATGCTTTTGGTGAACGCAGTATGGACGCGGACGTAGCCAACGATCGGCGCTCGGCGCACTAGGGGGCTTCCCCTTGCCTCTCCCCGGGGCGTGATGCGCCAAAAGGTACGCACAGTGAAGTGATCGACACATGGTGTGATGTGGCCCACGGTGTTGCCAGGCGTGCAACGGAAAGGAACGAGCGCTCATGCGCGAGATCCTCGGAAGGCTCGGAAGGCGACGCAGGCTCCTGTCCCGGCGTGATGGCGGCGGGAAGCCTGAAGTACTCGGCGCGGCTCTGACGTTCGCGGCCGAATGGCAGTGGCCCGTACTCCCGGGCGTGGCACCGGACCCACAGGGGCGCGCGCGCTGCGGCTGCCCCGATCCGGAGTGCACGGTCCCCGGTGCTCACCCGTTCGACCCCGGCCTGCTCGCGGCCACCACCGACGAGCGCATGGTGCGCTGGTGGTGGACGAACCGGCCGACGGCTCCCATCATCCTCGCCACCGGCGGCGCGGCCCCGTGCGCGGTCAGCCTGCCGGCCCCGGCAGCGGCCCGCGCGCTCCATGCCCTGGACCGCATGGGCATGCGCCTGGGCCCGGTCGTCGCGGCGCCCACCCGCTGGTCGCTGCTCGTGAAGCCGTACACGATGGAACAGCTGGGCGAACTGCTGTACGCGAAGGACTTCGTGCCCGGTTCCCTCCGTTTCCACAGCGAGGGCGGCTACATCGCGCTGCCCCCGTCCGAGACCGGCCTGGGCCAGGTCCGCTGGGAGCGCGCACCGCTGCCCGGCTCGGCCTCGCCCTGGGTACCCGATGTCGAGGCCGTGGTGGACGCCGTGGTCGAGGCTCTCACTCGTACGGGTGTGAGCGCGCCCGAGTTGTAGGGGTGTCGGGCGCGCGGGCAACCGCGCGCCCGTTCCCTGTCGTTATCTTCGGCTTCATGAACCTCCGTCTGCTCGCGCTCTCGGGCGTCGTGGCGCTCACGGTCGCGCTTCCGCTGGCCGTGGCCTCCGCGGGGCCCGTGGGCGACGCGGACCGCGACGCCCTTCTCTCCCTGATGCCCGAGGAGGGTCCTCAGGACGACCCCGGTGACGGCAAGGCGCCGGACGCCGCCGAGCCCACGGGTTCCCCGCTGCTGGGCCTGGGGCTTGCCACGGCAGCCCGCTGTGGTCCCGAACTCACCTCCCCCGACGGCATCGAGGCACAGACCTGTGTGCTGTCCCAGGGGGAGGAGACCTGGGCGCGCACCTACTACCGCAACGCGACCGGTCATGAACTGACGTCTGTGCTGAGCCTCATGGGGCCCGCTGCCCGCACTGTGCAACTGCGGTGCGCGGTCGGTGCGGAGGACGAGCCGGGGGTGTGCGAGACGCCCAGGGAGCGCACGACGGGCGAGCCGGGGGCCTACTCGGCGGTCGCGGAGTTCGCTGCTGCGGGGGCCGGGGCGGTGGCGGGACAGGGGCCGCTGCTGCTGCGATCGGGGAGCAACTCCGGGGTGCCCGACGGGAGTTGACGTACAGCGTCGTTCCGTACAGAACGCGGCGCAGGACTCCGGGCACAGAAAGACCCGGTTGCTGGCGACGGGGGATGCACCAGCAACCGGGCTACTCCAACGCTAACAAGAGATCGGCTGTTCGCAAATTCGATCTCGGCTATTCGGACACCGATTCTCCTGTTCTTGGCGGGAGTTGTGACAGGAGTCACCCCAACCGGAGTCCGTGAATCCGACTGTGCGTCAGCTGAGCGTCACCTGTCGGTTGGTCAGGCCGCCGCGCGCGCGGCGCTCCTCCGGGGTGAGCGGGGCGTCCGAGGCCAGCGCGGTGGCGAGGCGGTCGGCGAACTCGGCTGCCGGCTTCTCGACGTCCTCCGCGGTGACGCCGGTCGGCAGGTCCCAGACCGGGACGGTGAGGCCGTGCGCGCGGAAGGAACCCACGAGGCGGGTGCCCTCGCCCAGGCTGGACTGCCCGGCCGCGTGCAGCCGCGCGAGAGCGTCGAGCAGCTGCTCCTCGCCGTGCGGCATCACCCAGCGCAGGTGGTTCTTGTCGGGGGTCTCGCACCAGTACGCGGCGTCGACGCCCGTCAGCTTCACGGTCGGGATCGCGGCGTCGTTGGCCCGCTCCAGGGAGGCGGTGACGTCCGCCGTCGCGTTCTCGGCGTCCGGCACCCAGAACTCGAAGCCCGTATGCACAACTGGCTCGAACGCGCCTTCGGGATCGAGCAGATCCTGCAGTCGCGGACCGTCGGCCGGGGCCCGGCGGCCCTGGACGGGCGTACCGGGCGCGGCGGTGAGTGCGCGCTGGAGGGTGTCGGCGAGGTCGCGGCTGATGTCGCCGGACGACGTGTCGTTCTGCAGGCCGAGCAGGACCGAGCCGTCGTCGCGGCGCAGGGCGGGCCAGGCCATCGGCAGGACCGTGGCGAGCGTGACCGAGGGAACGCCCTCGGGCAGGCCGGACTTCAGGGTCAGCTCGACCGTCGCGGCGGGGACCAGCTCGCGCAGGGCGACCCAGTCGCCCTCGCCGGGCAGGCCCTCGAAGGGCCGGTGCACCAGCTCGGTCACCGCGTGCGCGGCGGCCCGGCCGTGACAGGCCTTGTAGCGCCGGCCGCTGTTGCAGGGGCAGGGCTCGCGGGCGCCGACAACCGGGATCTCCTGGTCGGACAGCTGGGGCCGCGAGGCCTTCGTCTGGGGTCGCTTCTTGGCCATCGTGGGTGTCTCCCGGTTACGGCTCGTCTCGTACTGGCGCGAGCCTAGCCGCTCGTACGACGGCCGACGGGACCCTGTGGACAACGGCCGTCACCGGATCTGCCAGGTTCTGTCAGCGGATCCGCCAGGTTGTGCAAGGGGATGTGCCAGACCCTGTCAGTCCATGTCGTCGAACGCGTCCGCGAAGTCCAGGTCGGGTATCGCGGCCATCGAGCGGGCCGTGACGCGGGTGGCGAAGTCCGTCCGCCGATGGCCCGCGTCCGGGTCGTGGACGTCGTCGTTCACGACGACCCACACCGTGACCTCGCCCCGCGTGTCGTCCCGGACACCCCAGTCGTTGGCCAGCGCCGTGATGATGTTCAGCCCGCGACCGCCGTGCGCCGTGACCGACGGGGTCGCCGGAACCGGGCGGGTCGGGCCGCCGCCGTCCGTCACCTCGACGATGAGTCTGCCGCCGGAATCCACACGCCACGCGGCCCGGACGTCGCCGTCCCCGGCCAGGGCCTCGCCCAGCGGCCGACCGTGTTTGCACGCATTGCTCAAGAGTTCGGACAGGATCAACACAGCGTCGTCGATGACCGATTCCGCCACACCGCCCGTACGCAACTGATCACGCATCCGGTGTCTTGCTTTCCCCACGCCCGCAGGGCCATGGGGAACGGCCATGCTCGACGACGTGGGCACCTCCTGTGCCACCACCAACGCCACCCCCGAGACCTCCTTTGCCCCACGCCACGGTGTGAATGCCCCTTTGGCCTGTACCGGAAACCGCCCCTTCCGCCTTCGGTGACGCACTCGCAATGATCGAATACGGATCGAACGCGCCGGTGCACTCCCTGTAACCGAGTGGCCGGATTTCGACGGTATGGCCGAAGGTGGAGGTTTCCTCACTCGGGACCACAGGTCAAGACCTCTGGCAGGAACCGGGGTCGGAGTCGGGTAAGAGCAGGCTCGCGGCCGGAGAGGTTCCGGAGTCGTGGGAGCGCTCCTGGTCAGCGGCCCAGTTGCCGCAGAACCGCGCCCGGGCGGTTGGTGATGATGGCGTCGATGCCGAGATCGACACAGAGGCTGACGTCCTCGGGCTCGTTCACTGTCCAGACGTGCACCTGGTGACCGGCGCATTTCAGCCGCTCGACGTACGCCGGGTGACCGCGCACGATCCGGATCGAGGGGCCCGCGATCCGGACGCCGGCCGGCAGCCGTCCGTCGCGCAGCCGGGGCGAGAGGAACTGGTTCAGATAGACCGTCGGCAGCGTCGGCGAGGCGGCCCGGACGCGGTGCAGCGAGCGCGCCGAGAAACTCATGACCCGTACCTGTGAATCGGCCGGCGACTCCGGGCTGTCCAGACCGAACCGTTTGAGCAGGAACAGCAGCCGCTCCTCGACCTGGCCCGCCCACCGCGTGGGGTGCTTGGTCTCGATGGCCAGCTCCACCCGCCGCCCGGCGTCGGCGACGAGCGAGAGCAGCCGCTCCAGGGTGAGTACGGAGGTGTCCTCGCGGTCCTCCGGGCGGTGCTCCCAGTCGGGCGCCTCGTCGCGGTTCTTCCAGGAACCGAAGTCCAGGGCGGCGAGGTCGGCGAGTTCCAGCGCGGAGACCGCGCCGCGGCCATTGGACGTACGGTTGACGCGACGGTCGTGGACGCAGACCAGATGGCCGTCCGCGGTCAGCCGTACATCGCACTCCAGGGCGTCGGCGCCGGCCTCGATGGCCTTCTTGTAGGCGGCCAGTGTGTGCTCGGGCGCCTCTTCGGAGGCTCCGCGGTGGGCGACGACCTGGATCGGGTGCTGTCGTGCGTGGGTCACCGCGTCATGGTGTCACCGTCGAAGGGCGGGCGTGACGTGGCGGGTACCCAGTCCGCCCAACAGAAGGACACGTCGGTGTGATTTGTCAGATATAAAGGGTGGCCCCGGACCCACAGGCACCGCTTATGGTGCCCTGACGCCCTGTGGGAAAAGCTGACGGCATACAAAAGGACACGCACAGCTGAATCACGTACCGACCGCGTACCCGTGTGAAACGGGCACCCGCACGTATGGATCGGGTGGATCAAGTGGATCGGGCGTGACCGAGTGCGACCGAGAAGGACAGCCGTGGATCGAGGAGAAAGAGCTGTGAGCACCGAGAACGAGGGCACTGCGGTACCCCCGGCCCCGTCCGCACCTCCCGTGCCGGTGGAATCTCCTGCTGCCTCCCCGCAGGCCACCGCGCCCGAGGCCCCGACAACCCAGCTCCCGCCGGTGCCCCCGAGCGCCCCGGAGCCGGCACCGGCGCACGCGGACCAGGTACCGGCGTACGCGTCGGCGGGAGCGCCCGACGCACCCCAGGGCGCCGGTCTGGGCCCCGAGGCAGCCGCCTGGCCGCCGCCTCCCCCGCCGCCGGCGGTGCCGTCGTACATGGACGGCGGTTCGGGTGGCGCCCCGGGCGACCCGGGTGCTCCCTGGGGCGCCACGTACGACCAGCAGCCGCCGAAGCCCAAGTCCGGGCGCGGCGGGCTGATCGCCGCGGTGCTGGTGGCCGCGCTGGTCGCGGGCGGCGCGGGCGGCGGCCTCGGCTACACGCTGGCCAAGGACAACGACGACTCCACCACGTCGACGACCGTCTCCGCCGCGCAGCAGACCGGCGGCGACCTCAAGCGCGACGCGGGCACGGTCGCGGGCGTGGCCGCCAAGGCGCTGCCGAGCACGGTCACCATCGAGGCCGAGAGCTCCAGCGGCGAGGGCGGCACCGGCACGGGCTTCGTCTTCGACACCCAGGGCCACATCGTCACCAACAACCACGTCGTCGCGGACGCGGTCGACGGCGGCAAGGTGACGGCCACCTTCCCCGACGGCAAGAAGTACGACGCCGAGGTCGTCGGCCATGCCCAGGGTTACGACGTGGCGGTCATCAAGCTCAAGAACGCCCCCTCCGACCTTCAGCCGCTCACCCTCGGCGACTCCGACAAGGTGGCCGTCGGCGACTCGACGATCGCGATCGGCGCGCCCTTCGGCCTGTCCAACACGGTGACCACGGGCATCATCAGCGCCAAGAACCGCCCGGTGGCCTCCAGCGACGGCAGCGCGAGCAGCAAGGCGTCGTACATGAGCGCCCTGCAGACGGACGCGTCGATCAACCCGGGCAACTCCGGCGGCCCACTCCTGGACGCCTCGGGCAACGTCATCGGCATCAACTCGGCGATCCAGTCCTCCAGCAGCGGCGGCCTGAGCACCGGCCAGTCCGGCTCGATCGGCCTGGGCTTCGCCATCCCGATCAACCAGGCCAAGTACGTCGCCCAGCAGCTGATCAAGACCGGCAAGCCGGTCTACGCGAAGATCGGCGCCTCGGTCGCCCTGACCGAGGGCACGGGCGGCGCGCAGATCAGCCAGAAGACCGACGACACCCCCAACCCGGTGGAGTCGGGCGGCCCGGCGGCCGCGGCGGGCCTGCAGCCCGGCGACGTCATCACCAAGCTCGACGACCACGTGATCGACAGCGGCCCGACCCTGATCGGCGAGATCTGGACCCACCAGCCCGGCGACAAGGTCCAGATCACCTACGAACGAGACGGCAAGTCAAAGACGGTCGAACTGACCCTGGGCTCCCGCGAGGGCGACAGCTGACCACCACGCGCACGCGGTGACCCGTTACTCTTGTCCCCGCGCCGAGCTGATCAGGCCCGGCGCGGGGAAGCGTGCCCGAGCGGCCTAAGGGAACGGTCTTGAAAACCGTCGTGGCAGCGATGTCACCGTGAGTTCGAATCTCACCGCTTCCGCTGTGATCGAAGGGGTGCTCCTCATTGAGGGGCACCCCTTTCGTATGGGCCCGTCGGGTAAATCGTTCAAATATGCGAGCTATCAATAGTAGTTCGAATTTATCCCATGAAAATTTTATACATAATGATCGAATGCGATCATTATTAATTTGTGCCCCTTGTGTGTTCATAGACCGCTATAGAGTCGAGTGACCAGTGGGATATTCACAGGGGGTACACATGGCCGAGTTCAAGATTCAAAAACAGAGCGCCGAGAACATCTACCAGGGCGAGACACTCTTCATCGGGCCCGAGCAGACGGGTGCCGCGGCCGCTCGCTTGGACGCCCTGCTCGACCGGATCGACAGTGAGCGCTCCGAAGAGGGTGAGTGGGCGGAACTGCGTGCCGAGGTGGAAACGGCCAGGTCCGCTCTGCCCGAACGCACTGCGGCGGTCGGAGCGCTGGAGCGTGCGCGCGTGGTCGCCATGACCCTTCGGGCCGGCTCGATCGTCGCCGCCATCGCCACCGTCATCAGCTCTTTCACGCAGTGATTCCGGGATGAACGATGGGCGGCAACAGAGACGCGAACCCGAACCACTACTCCACCCATAACATCGGTCGGCAGGAAGCCCGCACGATCAACAACGCGGACACGATCAACATCTCCTACCGGGATCCCAGCCCGGTCGAAAGCGCGGAGCAATTTCTTCGGCTCGGAGAAACGTCGCTTCACCAAGGGCTCTACGATTCCGCGGTCGCGCATCTGACGAAATGCGTCGGCCTCGGTGTGTCCGACCCTTCGGCCACCGCACACGCTCGTTTCCTGCTGGCCCTGGCCACTCTCCGAGGAAAGCGTCCGAGTCTCTGCACCGGCGCCGAACTCACATCCGTCGTCAGTCTGCTGAGCCCGCTGCTCGAACCGTACGCACGCTTTCTCGTGGCCCTGGTCGAAGAGGACCGCACCAACGCGTGGATGGCGTCGTCGGAGGTCCCGGTCAGTCTGCGGCTGAGTGCGCGGCAGGTCGATCGGTTGCACGCGGATCTCATCCGGCGGCATGTGCCCGCACCGCAGAGCCGTGTCTGGCAAGCACTCAATGAACGTGCAGGAGGAACCACCTCATGACCCTGACCATGGCAGAGACCGAAGCGACCGAGCGGAAGCGGAAAGTCGAGAAGTACTTCCACCCCACTCCGAAGCAGAGCCTCGACCAGATCGCCACAGCTCTGCTCTCGGTCGGCGGTATCGCGGTGCTGGTGGGGCTGATCGCCCTGAGCAGCAACGCGTTCGTCGGAGGTCTGATGCTGGCGGGCGGCATCTATGCCGCGATCAAGGGCGGCAGCAAGAAGAAGGAATACCGGGACGCGTACGAGAAGTCGGAACCGAAACTGTCCGACCGTGAGATGGACAGGCTTCTCGCCCAGGACCTGAAGGTCATCGAGGAACGTGCCATGCAGCGCCTCGGTATCACCTCGGACCATCTTGAGATCGGTGCCCAGTCGTGGGACCCGGTGGCGGCTCTCCTCGGCACGAGTCCGTCCGAGCGTCCGGAGAAAAGGCCGCTGGTGCTGTACGGGCCGAATCTCAGCGGGTTCGGAATCGGCGACGACGGGGTGTGGCGGTTCCAGGAGTACGAGGTCCTGGTCGTCTGTCCCACCCTGCACCACCTCGCTCTCTTCCACTGCTCGCTGGACTTCCTGTCGGGCGGACTGTCCAAGGAGGACACGGAGGAGTACCAGTACAACCACGTGGTCGCCGTCTCGACCAGGACCACACCCGCTCCCGCCGACATCTCCCTGGAGCAGTTGAACACCCGTACGCCCGACGACGACTCGGTCCACTTCAGCAAGGTTCAGCGGCGTCGGCTGGAGGTCAGCGTGTCGAACGGTCAGTCCATGGGTGTCACGGTCGGCATCTCGGACGAGGAGGACAGCACGAAACGGGCCAGGCTGCAGTCGAGTGGCATCGACGAGGTCATCGGGTCCATCCGGCGCGTCCTGCGCGATCGTTCCCGATGAGGGCGTGACGGATTCTTCGTTCAGTCAGTAGGGGTGCCTCTCGTGGAGAGGCACCCCTTTCTGTCGGCCTGTGCTGGCTCACCCCCGCCACCCCGTCATCCTCCCCGCCGAGGCAACAGTCGCCCGAGCCTCCCGCTCAGTGAGCCCCGTCTGGACGGCCGCCTCCACCAGCGGCTCCACCAGAACATCCCCCAGCCCGTTCTCGTACGCCCGGCAAGCCGCCCAGAACAGGCGGGTGTTGCGTTGGCCCTCGTGGGCCGCGAGGACGAACTGGACCAGGCCCTGGCCGTGTTCGGGTGGGGCGGGGGATGTGGAGCGGTGGGTGCGAGGTGGGGGCAGGAGGAGGCGTAGGAGGGACGCGGGGCAGGGGGCGGGGCTGAGGTGGGATGTGCCTGGTGCTGTGCCGTAGACGCCATGTTCGGTTCGGGAGCCGGGGCCTACCAGGTAGCCGCCGGCTCCTCTGATGTCGATGCCGGGGGCCAGTCTGCTCGCCGAGTTGGGGATCACGGCGTCCGGGGGGCCGGTCAGCCAGAGGTGGCGGCCGCCGGACGGGGTCAGGACGACCACCGTCTCGGGGATCGTGAACAGGTGGCGCAGGGCCAGTTCGCGCAGGGCCGCCGAGGAGTCCGTGCCCGACTTGGTGTCGAGGTCGATGCCGATGAGGTGGTGCGGGGGCAGGCCGCAGGCGATGCCGTAGCCGGTGGCCCAGGGGGCGGCGGTGAAGAGTTCGCGGATGCGGGACGGGTCGGTCGTGGCGTCGTACACGCCGTGACCCATCGCGCCGCACTCGCCGTGGCAGGGGGGTGGGATCGGTTCGTCCCGGTGGGGGGAGCGCAGGGCCGGGAGTTTTGTCCGGGACAGCGGGATGACGGCCAGGCCGCGTTCGGCGGCTGACAAGGCGTGGGCGAGGGCCAGCGTCGTGGCCTGCCGGTCGGTGGTGGCCATGCTTCCATGTTCGTACACCTGTTCGAAAAAGGGAAGGGCGTGCCTGCTTGTTCGGGCCGTTTCGGTCGAATGGCTTGAAAGGTGCGGGAACGCTTCATCCCTTGTGTCCCTTGGGGATCTTGTTCGGTCGCTTGGCGTGAATCACCCCTAACTGGCTGACCTGCGACTTTGGTGATGTGAAGAGGGTTTATCGACTTGTCATCACGCTTCAGGGGGAATAAACGGTTCCGGGGTGGTTCGCCGGGGATTCGGTGGGCAATCCTGATCTCGCGACGCAGTGCACAGCGGCGGGACAACACCGAGGCGGGTGGCCAACTGCCTTGGGAGTAGTGGTAGTTCGCGTAGTTCTCGCATCACACGTACTTCGTACGGTCCGGCACAGGAGCCGGGGCGTACATGTTCTGGAGGAACAGACATGGCAAGCATCCGTACCGCCCGCGTCATCGCCGCCGTCTCGGCCCTGCCCCTCGCCGCCGCGCTCTTCAGCGGCGTCGCGACGGCGGACAACGGCGCCTTCGCGGACGACGGATCGAACTCGGCCGTCGCCAGCATCATCGGCAGCGGCGTGGGTGGCGACAACAACGGCAACTCGTCCACCTCGCAGCAGCAGGCGGTCGGCTCCGGCGCCTCGAACCAGAACAACACCGCGCAGGTGAACGGCTCCGGGTTCACGGCCATCGACCAGTCCAACGCCGTCGTCAACTTCACGAACCTCTGGTAGGCCCTCGGGTCGGCGGGGGTGTGGGTCCCCGACGGTCCTGAACTCCCTGGTGGGGAGCGCTTCATGGGGTGGTAACACGTCTGCGCGGCGGCACGAACTTCGTGTCGCCGCGCAGACGTTTTCCGTGCCGGGTGCAGGGTCCGTCCCTTGACACCCTTTCGTATCTGACGGACAGTCAGAAACCGTGAGTCAGCCACCTAGCCACTCGTCCAGCCCCCAACTCGCCGCGCAGCTCGCCGCGTTCGAAGGGCGGCCCGCCGTCGTCGGTGGTGTCGGCAAGGATCCCGTCAACGAGCCGATGATCCGGCACTGGTGCGAGGCGCTGGGCGACAGCAGTCCGGCGTATGTCGGGCCGGACGCCGTCGCGCCGGCCACCATGCTCCAGGTGTGGACCATGGGCGGCCTCTCCGGGCATTCGAGCCGCTCGGAGGCGTACGAGGAGCTGCTCGCCCTGCTCGACGACGCGGGCTGCACCTCCGTGGTCGCCACCGACTGCGAGCAGGAGTATCTGCGGCCCCTGCGGCCGGGGGACCGCGTCGCGTTCGATTCGGTCGTCGAGTCCGTCGTCGGGCCCAAGACCACCAAGCTCGGCACCGGGTACTTCGTCACGACCCGGATGGATGTACGAGTGGACGGTGAGCCGGTGGGCACCCATCGGTTCCGGATCCTCAAGTACGCCCCCTCCCGTGCCCCAGGCGCCTCGCGCGCCCCTGAGACGCCTACGGGGCGCGAACTCGCCGCCACCCGCCCCCGCCCCGTCGTCAACCGCGACAACGCCGGGTTCTGGGACGGGGTCGGCCGCCGTCAGCTCCTCATCCAGCGGTGCCTGGAATGCCGTGCCCTCCGCTTCCCCTGGCTGCCGGGCTGCAACGCCTGCGGCAGCGGCGACTGGGACACCGTCGAGGCGTGCGGCGACGGCACCGTCTTCTCGTACGTCGTCATGCATCACCCGCCTTTCCCGGCCTTCGACCCGCCCTACGCCGTCGGGCTGATCGAGCTGGTTGAGGGGGTGCGGATCATCAGCAACGTGATCGGCGTGCCGTACGACAAGGTGCGGATCGGGATGCCGGTGCGGCTGGAGTTCGTGCGGTACGAGGACGGGCAGCCGGAGCTTCCGGTGTTCCGGGGCGACCTGCCGGGAGGGGTGGGCGGATGAAGGCCGGGGACGAGCTGCCGCCGCTGGAGATCGAGATCACGCGCACGCTGATCGTCACCGGGGCCATCGCGTCCCGCGACTTCCAGGACGTGCACCACGACGCCGAGTTGGCCCGGGCGAAGGGGTCCCCGGACATCTTCATGAACATCCTCACCACGAACGGGCTGGTGGGACGGTACATCACCGACTGTTTCGGGCCCGCCGCCGTTCTGCGCAAGGTCGCCATCCGCCTCGGCGCCCCCAACCACCCCGGCGACACCATGGTCTTGACCGGCAGGATCGAGAAGGTCGTCGAGGACCCGTACGACGGCGACACCGTCGTCGTACACGTGCTCGGGGCAAACGCGATCGGCCGGCACGTCTCCGGGACGGTGACCGTCCTCGTACCCCCCTCGGGAGGCACCCCGTGAGCCTGCACGCGCGCGACGACCTCGGCGGACGTACGGCGATCGTCGGCATCGGGGCCACCGAGTTCTCCAAGGACTCGGGGCGCAGCGAGCTGCGGCTGGCCGTGGAGGCGGTGCGGGCCGCGCTCGACGACGCCGGGCTGACGCCCGCCGACGTGGACGGCATGGTCACGTTCACGATGGACACCAGCCCGGAGATCACCGTCGCGCAGGCGGCCGGGATCGGGGAGCTGTCCTTCTTCTCCCGCGTCCACTACGGCGGGGGCGCTGCCTGTGCGACCGTCCAGCAGGCCGCGCTCGCCGTCGCGGCCGGGGTGGCCGAGGTCGTCGTCTGCTACCGCGCCTTCAACGAGCGGTCGGGGCGGCGGTTCGGGTCGGGGGTGGAGCGGCGGGAGCCGTCGGCGGAGGGGGTGGCGCTCGGCTGGTCGCTGCCGTTCGGGCTGCTCACGCCCGCCTCCTGGGTGGCGATGGCGGCACAGCGGTACCTGTACGCGTACGGGCTGTCGGCGGATGTCTTCGGGCAGGTCGCCGTGAGCGGCCGGAAGTACGCGGCGACCAATCCGGCCGCCTGGTTCCACGGCCGGCCCATCACCCTCGCCGACCACGCGGCCTCGCGCTGGATCGCCGAGCCGCTGCGGCTGCTGGACTGCTGCCAGGAGACGGACGGCGGCCAGGCGGTCGTCGTCACCTCCGTCGAACGGGCGCGCGAACTGCGGCACCCGTCCGTCGTCGTCGCCGCGGCTGCCCAGGGCGCGGGGCGTGCCCAGGAGCAGATGACCAGCTTCTACCGCGACGACCTCACCGGGCTCCCCGAGATGGGCGTGGTGGCCCGGCAGTTGTGGCGGACCGCGGGAGTCGGTCCGGCTGATATCGACGTTGCCATCCTCTACGACCACTTCACTCCGTTCGTGCTGATGCAGCTGGAGGAGTTCGGCTTCTGCGGCCCGGGCGAGGCGGCCGATTTCGTCGCGGCCGGGGGGCTGCCCCTGAACACGCATGGGGGACAGCTCGGGGAGGCGTACCTGCACGGCATGAACGGCATCGCGGAGGCGGTACGGCAGCTGCGCGGGACCTCCGTGAACCAAGTGCCGGGCGCGGAAAGAGCCCTGGTCACAGCGGGTACGGGGGTGCCGACCTCGGGGCTGGTCCTAGAGGCCGCGGGATGAGCCCGACCCTCCGGGCGACCGTCCCGCCCGCGGTTGTCACTACTACCGGAGGACCAGCCTCCGTACTACTGCCGTACGAGGCCTCAGGGTCGGACCCTCATAGGCCCGTACCCTGCCTCCACCTTCAGGAGGTGGAGGCAGCCCCCCTCCTACAACCTGAGGCGGACGCGGCTTCGGGACCTGCGGCCGATCCGCCCGAGTAGGGGGCGAACCTAGCGTAGAGCCATGACCACACCCGTCTGCACCAGCGCTTCGAACGCGGCTACGACGGCGACGCAGACCCTGGCGTTCGCGTCGTACACCTCGTACCCGTCGTTCTCGTCGTACGTGAAGGCCCGCCGCCCGGTGCTGCTGCGCACCGCCCGGTCGCTCACCGCGAACCCGAGCGACGCGGAGGACCTCCTGCAGACCGCGCTCACCAAGACCTACGTCGCGTGGGAGCGGATCGAGGACCACCGTGCGCTCGACGGCTATGTCCGCCGCGCGCTCCTCAACACGCGGACGTCGCAGTGGCGCAAGCGCAAGGTCGACGAGTTCGTCTGCGACGAGCTGCCGGAGCCCGAGGGGACGCCGGTCGGCGATCCGGCGGAGCACCAGGTGCTGCACGACGCGATGTGGCGCGCGATCATGAAGCTGCCGGCGCGGCAGCGGGCGATGGTGGTGCTGCGGTACTACGAGGATCTGAGCGAGGTCCAGACGGCCGAGGTGCTCGGGGTGTCGGTGGGCACGGTCAAGTCGGCCGTCTCGCGGGCGCTGGGCAAGCTGCGCGAGGACCCTGAGCTGGTGCTCGCCCGATAACTCGCGAACTCGCGCCTGATGGTTCCCTCACGGGAACCTCTTGTGACTCCCGATAGTTCCCCCGACAGTTCCGAGGCACGACGTGATCTGATCGATCACTCTCCCCTAGTGACGTACCGCTCGGTATGTGCGCAGAATCAGCACAACCTTTACCACCGAGTAGGCAATGAAGCCCCGGGAGGACGCCGTGCTGAGCACCATGCAGGACGTACCGCTGCTGATCTCAAGGATCCTGACCCATGGGTCGACGATCCACGGCGAGTCACAGGTCATCACCTGGACGGGCGAGGCGGAACCGCAGCGCCGCTCCTACGCCGAGATCGGGGCCCGGTCGGCACAGCTCGCACACGCTCTCCGCGACGACCTCGGAGTCACCGGCGACGAGCGCATCGGCACTCTGATGTGGAACAACCCCGAGCACGTCGAGGCCTACTTCGCGATCCCCTCCATGGGTGCGGTCCTGCACACCCTCAACCTGCGCCTGCCCCCCGAGCAGTTGGCCTGGATCGTCAACCACGCCGCCGACAAGGTGATCATCGCCAACGGTTCGCTGCTCCCGCTGCTCGCCCCGCTGCTCCCGCATCTCAAGACGGTCGAGCACGTCGTGATCTCCGGCCCCGGAGACCGTTCCGCCCTCGCCGGATCGCACGCCCAGGTGCACGAGTACGAGGACCTCATCGCCGGAAAGCCGACCAGTTACGACTGGCCCGAGCTGGACGAACGCACGGGCGCCGCCATGTGTTACACCTCCGGGACGACGGGCGACCCCAAGGGCGTGGTGTTCTCGCACCGCTCCATCTATCTGCACTCCCTCCAGGTCAACATGGCCCAGTCCATGGGCCTGACCGACCAGGACACGTCCCTGGTGGTAGTGCCTCAATTTCACGTAAACGCCTGGGGTCTGCCCCACGCGACCTTCATGACCGGCGTCAACATGCTGATGCCGGACCGGTTCCTGCAGCCCGTCCCGCTCGCCGAGATGATCGAGAAGGTACGGCCGACGCACGCCGCCGCCGTCCCCACCATCTGGCAGGGCCTGCTCGGGGAGCTGACCGCGAACCCCCGGGACGTCTCGTCCCTCACCCAGGTCACCATCGGCGGCTCCGCCTGCCCGCCCGCCCTCATGGCGGCCTTCGACAAGCTGGGCATGCGCGTCTGCCACGCCTGGGGCATGACGGAGACCTCCCCGCTCGGCACGATCGCCCGTCCGCCGGCCCACGCGGTGGGCACGGACGCGGAGTTCGCCTACCGCCTCACGCAGGGCCGTTTCCCGGCGAGCGTCGAGGCCCGGCTCTCCGGCCCCGGCGGCGAGCGGCTGCCCTGGGACGGCGAGTCGGCGGGCGAGCTGGAGGTGCGCGGTCCGTGGATCGCGGGCTCCTACTACAACGGCACCGACGCCGAACCCCTGCGCCCCGCCGACAAGTTCAGCGAGGACGGCTGGCTCAAGACGGGCGACGTGGGCACCATCAGCCCCGACGGCTTCCTGACGCTCACCGACCGTGCCAAGGACGTCATCAAGTCCGGCGGCGAGTGGATCTCGTCCGTCGACCTGGAGAACGCCCTCATGGCCCACCCGGACGTCATGGAGGCGGCCGTCGTGGCCGTCCCCGACGACAAGTGGGGCGAACGCCCGCTGGCCACGGTCGTGCTGTCGGAGGGCTCCACCGCGGACTTCGAATCCCTGCGCGCCTTCCTCGCGGGCGAGGGCAAGATCGCCAAGTGGCAGCTCCCGGAGCGCTGGACGATCATCGAGTCGGTCCCGAAGACGAGCGTCGGCAAGTTCGACAAGAAGGTGCTGCGCAGGCAGTACGCGGAGGGCGAGCTGGATGTCACGAGGCTCTGAGAGCGACCTGGGCCGACTTGGGCTGACATAGGGAATTGGGGCGATGTTTCACGTGAAACATCGCCCCAATTCCATGCGCTGAATGTGCTAGTTGGTGCCGATACGGGCGAGCAGATCGACGATCCGGCTCTGCACCTCGGTGCTCGTGGACCGTTCGGCGAGGAACAGCACCGTCTCGCCCGAGGCGAGCCTCGGCAGGTCGGCCTGGTCGACGGCGGCCGTGTAGACGACCAGCGGGGTGCGGTTCAACTGTCCGTTCGCCCGCAGCCAGTCGACGATCCCGGCCCTGCGGCGCCGTACCTGAAGCAGGTCCATGACCACCAGGTTCGGCCGCAGCTGCGAGGCCAGCGTGACCGCGTCCGCGTCGCTCGCGGCCCGCGCGACCTGCATCCCGCGCCGCTCCAGCGTCGCCGTGAGCGCGAGCGCGATCTCCGCGTGCTCCTCGATCAGCAGCACGCGCGGCGGATGCTGCTCACTGTCACGCGGGGCGAGCGCCTTCAGGAGTACGGCGGGATCGGCGCCGTACGCCGCCTCGCGCGTCGCCTGCCCGAGTCCCGCCGTGACCAGCACCGGAACCTCGGCGGCCACGGCGGCCTGGCGCAGCGACTGGAGGGCGGTCCGGGTGATCGGCCCGGTCAGCGGATCGACGAACAGCGCCGCCGGGAAGGCCGCGATCTGTGCGTTGACCTCCTCGCGCGAGTGCACGATGACGGGCCGGTACCCACGGTCGCTGAGCGCCTGCTGCGTGGTGACGTCCGGCGCGGGCCAGACCAGCAGCCGGCGCGGGTTGTCCAGCGGCTCCGGCGGCAGCTCGTCGTCCATCGGCCGGGGCTGCGGCTGGTCGGAGACCTCGACGGCTCCGCCGGGCCCGTCGAGCGGCTCGGGCCCCTCGGCGGCGTTCTCGTCCGGTGCCCCTATGGCGTACGAGCGCCCGGCCCCGTCGGTGAACCCGGGCAGCCGTGGATTGCCCGGGGCGAGCTGCGTCTGCCCGGCGAGCGAGGGCTGCGTGGGCGACGGCGCCTGGGCGGCCGGTACTTGCCCGGCGAGGGACGGCTGACCCGGCACGGACGCCTGGCCGGCCAGGGAGGGCTGGGCCGGAGCCGGTGCGGCGGCGGCGGCCTGGGCGGCCGGAGGCGTGGCGGGGGTGGCCTGATTGCTCTGCGGGTGCTGCCGGGCCGTCGTCTCCGGCTGGCCGGCGGCGGGCTCCGGGCGGGTACCGAGCTTGCGGCGACGACCGGAGCCGTTCGAACCGTTGGTGCCGTGCGGGGGTGTAGCGGGCTGCGGCTGACCGGGCGTCTGCAGTTGCGCCGCCGCCCGGCTGAACGCGACCCCCTGCCCGAGCGTCCGCACACTGAACGCCCGCCCCTGCGTCGAGTTCGGGTCGACCGGCGCGGCGGCGGCCTCGGCGGGCAGCGCCTGCCCGGGCGGCCGGGGCTGCACGGCACGCTCCGGAGGAAGCGGGGCGGCTGCCGCCTGAGGCGCGGGAGCAGGAGCGGCGGCCGTGTTCGGCGGTACGGCGGTGCCGGCGTCCGGGGTCTCGTCTTCAGCCGCGGGCCAGGGCTGGGGCTGCGGTTGGCCGGCGGGGGCGGCAGCCTGGGCCGGGATCGCCTGACCGGGGGCCTGCCCCTGGGCGAGGGCGGGCTGGGGCGCCGTACCCTGCGCCGGGACCTGCTGGGCAACGGCCTGCGCGGCCTGCTGCGGGGCCTGTTGGGGAACCTGCTGGCCCTGGACGCCCTGTGCGGGGACGGGCTGACCGGGAAGGGGTTGGTTGGGGAGGGGCTGGCCCGGGGCGGCTTGTGCGACCGGCTGCTGGCCGAGTGCAGGCTGGCCGGGGAGCGCCTGCGCGGGGAGTCCTTGCGCGGGAAGCCCCTGTGCGGGCACCGCCTGTCCTGAAATGGCCTGCGCGACCTGTGCAGCGGGGACGGCCTGCCCGGGCATCTGCTGTCCAGGGAAGGGCGACTGGCCGGGCATGGACTGCCCCTGGCCCGGTACGCCGCTCTGCTCCGGGCCGACGGCGGCGGCCTGGGCGGCCGTTGCCGGTACGGGAGCCGCCCGCCCGGGAGCCGGTACGGGCGTCCCCTGCCCGGGAATCCCGCCCGGCGGTACGGTCCCCGGCTGGTCCGGGGTCGGGCGGGCCCGGCGGCGGCCGGTCGGGGTGGACGTCGGGTGCGGCTGGGGCGGGGTGTGGTCGTCGTCGGGGTCGTGGGTGAGCCCGTCATGACGGCCACCGTCGTCGAAGCGGTCGTCGACCGGCCCGGCGGGCGCCTCGGGCGCGGCCTGGTCCGTCCGGTCGGCCTCGGCCGGGGGCAGGGCGAACACCGGACGGGGGCCCGCCTCCTGGGCGGCACCGCGCTCGGCGGCCGCCGCCAGGGCCCGGCGCCGACGCCC
>NZ_JBSFDA010000049.1:0-60567 GCF_053593675.1 Streptomyces sp. NPDC002156
GCCCCCCTTTGTCGCGCTGAAAGATCCAGCCCGTCCGGCGTTTGAGGACAAGGCCCGTTGAGGGCCGTAGCGGGGTCTGGGGGCGCAGCCCCCAGAGGGATGGGAACGGGTAGGGGCGGCGGGGGCGAAGCCCAAGCCCCGCCCTCAGCGCCGCTTCCTCAACACCCGCCCCACCACAATCGCCGACGCCACCACCAACGCCGCAGCCGGTGCAGCCCACCGCAGCGTCGCGCTCCCCGCCACCTGCTCCGGAGGCGGCACAGGCGCATACCGCCCCCGAGGCGGCGCATGGTCCACTTCCTCCGCGCTACGCCCGATCATCGTCCGTCGAGCATGCGCAGCCTCCGCAGGCGGCTCACCGGCATCCACGAACCGCTCGGAGACCTGCTCACCCTCATCAAGGTCGTCCACCTCGACGTCATCGACATCGAGCGCATCAGAACCATCGGGAACATCAGCGTCGGGTACCTCAACCTCCGCCACCGCCGAAGCCCCCTCGGACTCCGAGGCCCCACCGGGCGTACCCTCCCCCGCAACCTCCCCCAAGTTCTCCCCGAACCGCCGAATCAACCGCCCACCCGCCGCCGCAACCGCATCCGCAGGCAACTCGGCCACCCGCCCGTCCGCCGACACCGTGCCCCCGAACACCAGCACCGACCCGCCCTCAACACCCCGCACCCGCAACGTCAGCACCAGCTTGACCGACCCACCGCCACGCGCCTCGACAGCGTCGCCCTCCACGACGTACGCATATTCACCGTCGCCCTCACCACCGTCCTGACCGTCCACGACAGCGACCCGCAACGACCCGCGATACGTGATCGTGTGCCCCCCGACCCGCACCTTCAACCGCCCCGCGACCCCGGACACGGCAGGCTCGGTACCCGCGTCCTGCTGGAGTCCGGGCACCGCCCGGGCGGTGCGCACGGGGTCGGCGAGGACGTCCCTCAGCCGCTCTACCGAAACAGGAACGAACACCTCGTGTTCCATCAGTTCTCCTAGCAAGGGGACCACCGGCTCCAGCCGGTAGGGGTATTGCTTCTCAGGCTGGTCTGACCCCGACTGTGCCCACAGGTCCGCAGCACATCGCAAAGTGGTAGCATCTTGGTTGTGGCAAGAGGTGATCGTCGGGAGTCGCTGAACCTGCGCGTCTCACCGGACTTGAAGCGGCAGGTCGAGGCATACGCCGAGCGCTTGGGCATCTCGATCAACGCTGCTGCCTGCGTGCTTCTCGCTGAAGGACTCCGTGGCGAGCGAAGGCGTGAGCGGTGATCCGCGCGTACAAGTTCCTCCTGCGTCCCACGGCCCGTCAGACGGTCGCACTCACCGACATGCTGCGAGATCATTGCTCCCTCTACAACGGTGCGCTTCAGGAGCGCCGGGACGCCTACCGGCACACTTCGAAGACCACTGTCCGGTACAGCGACCAGTCCGCGCAGCTCAAGGAGATCCGCGCGTTCGACCCGGAGCGTCAGGGCCGCTGGTCGTTCTCCTCCCAGCAGGCCACCCTGCGCCGTCTCGACAGGGCGTTCCAAGCGTTCTTCGGCCGTGTCAAGGCCGGTCTCACGCCGGGCTACCCCAGGTTCAGGGGCGTCGGTCACTTCGATACCGTCACCTTCCCGAAGGACGGCGACGGCTGCCGATGGGACTCCACTCCCCATGAGCGTCAGACTCGCGTCCGTCTTCAAGGCGTCGGGCATGTCCGGGTGCACCGGCACCGGCCCGTACAGGGTCGCGTCAAGACAGTCTCGGTGAAGCGCGAAGGGAACCGCTGGTACGTCGTCCTGGCCTGCGACGAGGTCCCCGCCGAGCCGCTGCCGTCCACCGGGGCGATCGTCGGTATCGACATGGGCGTCGCCCACTTCCTGACCGCCTCGGACGGCGAACACGTCGCCAACCCTCGCTTCCTCCACGCGATGGCCGACGAGCTGGCCGAGGCGCAGCGGCACCTCTCTACGTTCCCCAGGCGAACCCGGCAGCGCACCAAACGCCACCGCGCCGCCGCCCGGAAGGTAGCCAAACTGCACGGCAAGATCCGGCGTCAGCGCGCCGACTTCCACCACAAGACCGCTCGCATCCTCGTCACCGGCCACGACGTGATCGCGCATGAGCGGCTGAACACAGCGGGCATGACCAAAAGCCCCACGCCCAAGGCCGACCCTGAGCAGCTCGGCAGCTTCCTGCCGAACGGCGCTGCCGCGAAGGCCGGACTCAACCGCAGCATCCTCGACGCGGGTTGGGCGCAGTTCCTCGGAATCCTGGCGAACAAGGCTGAGAGTGCCGGTCGCCTCATGATCCCGGTGGACGCGCGCAACACCTCCCGCACGTGCCCCGTATGCGGACACATTGCGAAGGAGAACCGCGCCACCCAAGAGAAGTTCCAGTGCACGGCGTGCGGGTTCGCGGCAAACGCGGACCATGTCGGCGCGACGAACGTCCTCAACAGGGCCGGGCTGGTCCTCTGTGACGTGGCCTAGCCACGACCGCAGGAAGCCCGCGCGTTCACGCGTGGGTGGAGTCACGACAGCCGAGCGTACCCAGCACGACCCGAACCGCACCCGCGCATCCGGGGATTCCCACGGGATCCGCACCCACGCGGCCCACCGGACGTGCCCTCCCCCGCTGCCCTTCCCTCAATACCGCGGATGAACGAGCGTCGAAGCCCGCACCCCCACCACCCGCATCCGCTCCGCAGCCCGCGCATCCGCCTCCAGCCCCGCCTGACCGAGCGTCCACAGCCGAGGCCCACCGCCCCCACCCACCCTCAGCCGGGGCGCCGCCCCCTCGGCCGTGGCCAGCACGAACCCCCAGTCGTGCGGCGCCCGCGCCGCCCCCGACGCCGTACGGTCCGGCCCCGCCGCGAAGCCCGCGTCCCGCCCGCCCACGCGGTACGGCACCGTACGCAGCCCCGCCGCCCGCACGGTCGCCTCGACCGTCCAGAACACGCGCGGCCGGGACTCGACCGGCCCGCCGTGCACGACCAGCCGGCCCCCGTCGGTCAGCACCTGGCGCGCCAGCCCGTAGAACTCCTGCGAGTACAGCTTCGTACTCGCCGTGATGCCCGGATCGGGCAGATCCGAGACGACCACGTCGTACGCGGCCCGCGCCCCCCGCAGCAGCCGGAAGGCGTCTGCCGTGGTCACGTGCACGCGCGGATCGTCGAACGCGTGCGCGTTCAGGGCGGCCAGGGCCGGGTCCGTGCGCGCCAACCGCACCACCCCCGCGTCGAGTTCGACGACGTCCACCCGCCGTACGCCCGGATACCGCAGCACCTCCCGCGCCGCCAGCCCGTCGCCGCCGCCGAGGACGAGCACGCGCGCGTGCGGCCCGTTCATCGCGGGATGGACGAGCGCCTCGTGGTAGCGCCGCTCGTCGCGCCCGCTGACCCGCAGCCGCCCGTCCAGGAAGAGGTCCAGCGGACGGCCGTCCGTGCCGCCGGTGAGGACCACCTCCTGTACGTCCGTCCGCAGCGCCACTCGTACGTCGTTGCCGTACACCGCCTGCCGGGCGGCCCGTTCGAAGTCGTCGACGAGTACGGCCGCGGCGGCGAGCAGCCCGATCACGGTCACGTTGGCCACCACCAGCAGCCAGCGCCCACGCCGGGTGAGGTCCCGCCGGAACAGACCGAGGACGAGGGCACCGCCGACCAGCGCGTTGACGGTACCGGTGAGCAGCGCGCCGGTGAGCTGCCCCAGCCAGGGGAGGAGAAGGAACGGAAAGGCGAGCCCTCCCACCAGTGCGCCCACGTAGTCCGCGGCGAACAGGTCGGCGACCGCGCCGCCCGCGTCCTGCCGGCGGATGCGCTGGATCAGCTCCATCAGGAGCGGCACCTCGGCGCCGATCAGCAGGCCGATGGCGAGGGAGAAGGTCACCAGCAGCACGCGGGGGCCGTGCGCCCAGAGGCCGCCCCAGTCGCCGGTCCACGCGAACACCGCGTACAGGGCCATCGCGCTGCAGCCGCCGACCAGCGCGAGCGCCGCCTCGACCGCGCCGAAGCCGGCGGCGGCCCGGCAGCGCAGGCGCTTCGCGGCGAGCGAGCCGATGCCCATCGCGAACACCATCACGGAGAGCACGACGGACGCCTGGGTGACCGAGTCGCCGATCAAGTACGAGGCGAGCGCGACGAGTTCCAGTTCGTACACCAGTCCGCAGGCCGCACAGACGAAGACGCAGGCGAGGACCAGGAACCGGCCGGTGCCGGGCCGGACGGGCAGCCGCGCGGGAGCACCCCAGGGCGGGGGGCTGCCCGGCGGGGCCGGCACGTGCGGTTCGATCACGCTGGGAACGCTACGTCACACTCCGCGTGCGCTTCGTCACCCACACGTGTGGTCCTTGTTTACGCGGAGGAAGTTGATGTGAAGCCCACCCGGGCCTCTCACGATCCCTCACAGAGCCGCTGTCACCCGCACCCCGACCCGCGTCCTGGTCGCCACCAGCTGCCCGTCCTGCGGATAGGCGTGCCAGGTCCGCCAGTGGACCTGCCCCTCGTGCCGCTGGGCCAGCATCGCGGTGAAGGCGTGCGGGCTGCCGGGGAAGACACCGGCCAGGCCGTTCGGATGGTCGGCGACCAGGGCCAGCAGCTCCTGCGCGCGCCCGGCGAACGACCCCGGCGACAGGACCTCCACTCTCGCCGCGAATTCGTACTCCCAGTCGCCGACCCGCTTGGCCACGCCGAGCGGGAGAGGGGTGCTGGAACCCGGGATGCACGCGACCGTCTCCGAACAGATGCCCTGTTCCTCCTCCAGAAGCACCTGGTGGGAGGCGCCGAGGAGTCTCAACTGGAGCTTCGCGTCCGCGAGTTCGAGGTCGAGGGTGGCGAGGGCGGGCAGCGGTTCCCGGCCCAGGGTCCAGGCGAGGTCGGCCGCGCGCGTGTCGGTGTAGGCGGTGTTCAGGGTCGTGAGCATGGATCGGCTCCGCTAGCACGCAAAGGGAGGTGTGAATGAGCAAGGTGTGGACGAGCGAGGTGTGGGTCCGGCGCGCTCCGGTCGACACGGGTCGACACCGGGAGATCAGCCCAGTCATGAGGAACATCCAGGGGCAAGGGACGTCCGAGGGGCTGTGTTGGTGATTTAGAGGGAATCATGAACGGTGGCGCCGTCACAGCGTTTTTACCCAACTTCGTGGGCTTTCCATCCCTCAGAGGGCTCCACAGCTCAACTGTTCAACCGCGGCGTACGCCCGAGCGTGCGAACAACCCCCGCGAGCGGGGTGACGCGGGGGTCACGTCACGAACGTACGAGCGCCCGCCGGGACGACGAATACGATCGTCCTCCCGGCGGGCGCTCCCCCCGCCGTCCGGATGCGGTTCCCCCTTCCGGAGCTCAGCTGCCCCGTGTCAGCTGCCTCCGCCGCATCCGCCCCCGCCGCCTCCCCCGCCTCCCCCGCAGGACGACCCACCGCCGCAGGACGAGCCCCCTCCGCAGGAGGAACCCGTGCTGCACGACGTACTGCTCCCGGAGTGCCCGGAGCCGCTGGAGCCCGCCGCTCCGCCGGCCCACCAGCTGTTCCTGCTCATGCGCCGGCGGAGCCGGGCGGCCCGGACCGTCACGGTCACGACGATGAACAGGCTCGCCAGCATGACAAGGGCGATGATGGCCACGGCCATGGCGTCACCCTCCTTTCGTTCCCCCGAGGCGGCCCCCCGTGGGCGCCTCGCCGTCTTGCGTGACGTGGGGATGCCCGCCTGTCTCACCTGCCAAAGCAGAGTTGAGGAAGTCCAGAGCTTCGGCGCAGGATGACGACCATGACCAGCAGCGCACGCCCCTTCCTCAACCGCCGGCTCGCCGAGTTCGGGACGACGATCTTCGCCGAGATGTCGGCACTCGCCGTCGCCACCGGCTCGATCAACCTCGGCCAGGGCTTCCCGGACACCGACGGTCCGGAGGAGATCCGCGAGGCGGCCGTACGGGCGCTGCGCGACGGCCGCGGCAACCAGTACCCGCCGGGCCCGGGCGTCCCCGAGCTGCGCACGGCGATCGCGGCGCACCAGGAGCGCCGGTACGGACTGTCGTACGACCCCGACCGCGAGGTCCTGGTGACGGCGGGCGCGACGGAGGCGATCGCGGCGACCCTGCTGGCACTGCTGGAGCCGGGCGACGAGGTGATCGCCCTGGAGCCCTACTACGACTCCTACGCGGCGTGCATCGCGATGGCGGGCGCCGCGCGGGTACCGGTCACACTGCGCCCCCACGAGGGCTCGTTCCGCCTGGACCTGGACGAGCTGCGGGCGGCGGTGACCCCTAGCACGCGCCTCCTCCTGATCAACACCCCGCACAACCCCACCGGCACGGTCCTGACCCGCGACGAGCTGACCGCGATCGCCCAGCTCGCCGTGGAACGCGACCTGCTGGTGGTCACCGACGAGGTGTACGAACACCTGGTCTTCGACGACGCCGGCCATCTGCCGCTGGCCTCCTTCCCGGGCATGCGCGAACGAACGGTCTCTATCGGGAGCGCCGGGAAGACGTTTTCGTTCACCGGATGGAAAGTGGGCTGGGTCACATCGACCCCGGACCTGGTGACAGCGGTCCGCTCGGCGAAGCAGTTCCTGACGTACGTGTCGGCGGGCCCGTTCCAGTACGCGGTGGCGGAGGCGCTGAGCCTCCCGGACACGTACTTCGAGGCGTTCCGGTCGGACATGCTCGCCAAGCGGGACCTGCTTTCGGCGGGCCTGCGGGAGGCGGGCTTCGAGGTCTTCACCCCCTCGGGCACGTACTTCATCACCACGGACATCCGCCCCCTGGGCGAGACGGACGGCTTCGCCTTCTGCCGCTCCCTCCCGGAACGGGCCGGAGTGGTGGCCATCCCGAACGCGGTCTTCTACGACCACCGCGAGGAGGGCGCTCCCTTCGTACGGTTCGCGTTCTGCAAGAGGACATCGGTACTGGAGGAGGCGGTGGCCCGGCTCAAGACACTCGGGGTCTAGCGGACAGCGGTGTACCGGGCAGGCTAAAGTGCCGTCGCGGGTACGGGTACGGGTACGTACCCGTACCCGGCCTGTGAGTGAAAGAGGAGCTTGCATCATGCCCGATGCCAACGTCCGTATCCCCGCCGACGCCCGCGACCGGCTTGCCGATATAGCCGCTGCGGAAGGGCTGTCCCTGCGTTCCTACCTGGCCCGGCTCGCCGAGACCCTGCTCACCCCGGCGGAGCGAGCCGAGCGGGCGGCGAAAGCACGGGCAATGCTGCGGGAGTGGAACGGCTACGACCCCGAAGAGCACGAGCAGGCCGAGCTGGACGCCGAGCTGGACCGCCGCATGACCGAGGCGGGTGCCGCGTGACCCGTGACGTGCATGTGTTCCTCGACGAGAGCGCGATGGTGGCCGCTGGGCGGGGCAACGCCCTGGCTTCCCGGCTGATCCATCGCGCTCACGCCGAGTCGGGCTGGTTCCTGTACGCCACCGTGTGTGCCTTGGTCGAGGCCGACCGGGCCCGGCCAGGCACCGCAGAGCACCTTGCGGCCCTGCCCGGCATCGCGATCGTCGACCTCGACCTGCCGGCCGCCCTGTCGGTGGCCCGCGCGACGACATGGGCCGATGCGCACACTCTTTACGCGGCCCAGCCCACTCCCGACCGGCCGGATGGCGCGGTGATCGCGACCACCAGGCCGCATACGTGGAAGAAGCAGCCGGTGCGCATCCTGGACGTCAGCCCCTGAACCCGGGCGGCAGGGTGCCCAGATGCTCCGGACCGGCAGTCCCGGCAACAGCATGGTTCCGCCACGCGGAAGCCCCGGTCGCCCTCGCCCCTCGTCCTGGCCGTGCACTGGGGATCGGCGACTCGTCGGCCCGTGGGCAAGACGGGCTGGGCGGAGGTGCCGATCGAAACACCGACCCGAGCTTGATGCTTCACCACCCCGGAAACGGCGAGAGCCCGGCCACCAGGGCCGGGCTCCTCCGCATACAGGTGTAGCGGCAGGACTACTCTTCGTCGTCCTCGGGCTTCTCCGCCTCGTCGATCTCCTGCTCAAGGCCGAGCTGCTCGACAAGCCACTTGTCGAACTCGATCGCGGCCCGCACCCAGCTCACCGTCGACGACACGAAGTGCTCCAGGCTGACACCCGTCCCGATGAGCATCTGCGCCTCGCCGATCAGGCGCACGGTGCCGTCGTCGTGGGTGTGGCTGTACACCTTGGGCCACAGGGTCCGCCGGTTCCAGTCGTCGATCGACTCCAGAAGCAGGGGCTTCTCCTCGATCTGGTGGGGCCGGTCGTAGAACGTCCGCACCGAGAAGACCTGCTGGTCACCCTCACCACGGAACATGAAGTACGTACGGAACTGCTCCCACGGCGCCGCGAGGTCACCCTCGTCGTCGACGACGTACTTCAGCTCCATCTGTTCGAGGAGCTGCTTCACAAGGTCCTGATCCGGGACGACGGGGCCCGCCGGACCTTGCGGCTGCGGCTCCGGCTGGCCCCCGAAGTTAGGGATCGAGGACGGGTCGATGGTCATTCGTGAACACTCCAACAGTCGTCTGGCTCGTCCGGCCATCGCTGAGACCAGACGTACACTCCCCACCCTCTCTTGCTTCGCCCCCGACCGGCAACAGCCGCCCCCATGCGCTGGCCCTGAGCGTCCGAAATCAGCGTTCGCGGTCCCGGAGCGCCGGATTCAAGCCCTTGGAGTTGCGAAGTTCCGCGAGATACCGGCGGGCCCCGTTCTCAGGACTGCCGGCCTCGTCACCGACCGTGGCTCCTGCTGGTTCGTCGGACATTCCCGGCTGTCGCAGCAGGTGCGGGGGCAGGTACATGTGCGCCGCCCCCGACTTGTGCGTCCCCTCGAAGAAAAACCGGACCCCGGCCTTGAGCAGCAGATCAGCGCGGGTCTCCCACGTGGCGCTCTCGGCCCAGCGTTCCCTGTAGGGCCCGCCGCTGGGCTCGTCGATCCAGCGGGCGGGTACGACTGGTTCGGTCTCCAGTCTCTCGACGGCCCTCGCATGCTCGTCCATCTGCCGGGTCAGGGCTTCGACGGCCACCGGGCTGACGGCCTGCCCAATGGCGGCGGTGAGGTTGACGAGTGCCTTCCGCAATTCCGCGATGGCCGCGAGGTGGTCCCGACCGGGTACATAGGTGCGTCTTGTCTCGGTCAGTTCCCTCGGCCTCGCCCAGAAAACGCCGCTCCAAGGATTCGTACAACCTCTCGGCGCGCCAGGTCGAAGGAGCATCACAGCGATCCATCTCGGAAATGGAACGGCACTGGTAGTACGTGAGCACAGTGGTCGTACCGTCGACCAGGCGGTTCTTCTGGTGCCGCACGTACAGGGGTCTGCCACCCCGCTCAGTGATGACAGCGTCCTTGAGCGCTGCGAACTCTTCCTGCGTGAGGATGGGTTCCGCCCAGACCACGGGCTGACCGTCCTCGTCCATGACAGGTTCGGACCGATGCAACATGACGCCCATCAGGGCGGGCGACTTCAGTATGTTGCGCAACGGGGTCACGGACCAGCGGGTCCCTCTCTCCGGTCTGCGCTCATACTCCGGAAGAGTCGTGTTCTGTTCCCGGCGCTGGTGGTCCCTGGCACTCGGGACACCTCGCACATTCCAGTCCCGTGCCACGGCGTAGACCGTGTCGGCACGGTCGACAATGCGCTCGTACGCCTCGCGGACGAGCCGTGATGTGCAGGGGTCGATGACGAGACGCTTTCTGGGCTCTCCCAGGTGAGTGAAGGTCTCGGCTCGGTAGCCGAATGGCCAGATTCCACCGTTCCACAGCCTGTTGTCGCGGAAGAACCGGGTGCGATCGAGTTGCTTGGCCTGTACTGCCTTACGGTACTTGGCCGCTTGGGTCGCTTTGATGCCCGCCATCATCCGCCCGTCCTCGGAATGAATGTCGAACGTGGGATCGTCGAGGACTTCGATGTCCTTGCCGTTCCTCAGAATCCAGTCGACGAACTGCCACCAGTGCATGTCATCACGCGTGATGCGGTCCTGCTCGGTGACCATGAGGACGTCCCACTCATGCACCAAGGGATCGATCAGCCACTTCCGCAGGCTCGGGCGCTGATCAAGGTTGACAGCACCGGAGACCGTGGCGTCGACCACACGCCCTACCTCGTCATGGACACCCCGCTGGATCGCCAGCGTGAGCGCCTCGTCCTGCCGAGTGAGCGCCGAGGATGCCTCCGTGTCGCGGCTGATGCGCTGAACTGCCAAAACTCGTTTCATACGGTATCCCTCCCGCCCGAAGGAACTACCGTGCCAGTACTGAAGTTACGTCAAATACCAGTTATCGACTGGATACTCACCCTGGTGCTGCTGCCCCAGATCAGGATCCTCTGGGACAGCAGCCGTGTCGGTTCAAGTCTGACTACAGAGTCTTCCCCGTAGCCGGGCCGACGATCAGCCCCTCCCCGAACGCATCCACCCGCACGGTGTCCCCGTCCTTGACCTCGCCCGCCAGGATCTCCTTGGCGAGGCGGTCGCCGATGGCCGTCTGGATCAGGCGGCGGAGGGGGCGGGCGCCGTACGCGGGGTCGTTGCCCTCGTCTGCGAGCCAGGCCAGGGCGGCCGGGGTGACGTCCAAGGTCAGGCGGCGGTCGGCCAGGCGCTTGGCGAGGCGGCCGATCTGGAGGCCCGCGATGCGCTCCAGCTCCTCCTTGTTCAGGGCGGAGAAGACGACCATGTCGTCCAGCCGGTTCAGGAACTCCGGCTTGAAGGAGGCCCGGACCACCTCCAGCACCTGCCGCTTCTTCTCCTCCTCCGACGTCAGCGGCTCGACCCGGCTGTGTCCACTCAAGAACTGGCTGCCCAGGTTCGACGTCAGGATCAGGATCGTGTTGCGGAAGTCGACCGTGCGGCCCTGGCCGTCCGTGAGGCGTCCGTCGTCCAGGACCTGGAGCAGGATGTCGAAGACCTCCGGGTGGGCCTTCTCGACCTCGTCCAGGAGCACCACGCTGTACGGGCGGCGGCGCACCGCCTCGGTCAGCTGGCCGCCCTCCTCGTAGCCGACGTAGCCGGGAGGCGCGCCGACCAGCCTCGCCACGCTGTGCTTCTCGCCGTACTCCGACATGTCGATGCGGACCATCGCCCGCTCGTCGTCGAAGAGGAAGTCGGCGAGTGCCTTCGCCAACTCCGTCTTGCCGACGCCTGTCGGGCCGAGGAAGAGGAAGGAGCCGGTGGGACGGTCCGGGTCAGCGATGCCGGCCCTCGTCCTCCGTACCGCGTCGGAGACCGCCTGTACGGCCTCGCCCTGACCGATCAGGCGGCGGCCCAACTCCTCCTCCATGCGCAGGAGTTTCTGGGTCTCGCCCTCCAGGAGACGGCCGGCCGGGATGCCGGTCCACGCGCCGACGACGTCCGCGATGTCGTCGGGGCCGACCTCCTCCTTGACCATGGTGTCCTTGGATGCCTCCTCCTCTTCCTCCGAGGCTTCCTCCAAGTCCCGTTCCAGGGTGGGGATCTCGCCGTAGAGGAGCTTGGAGGCGGTGTCGAAGTCGCCGTCGCGCTGGGCCCGTTCGGCCTGGCCGCGGAGTTCATCGAGCTTCTCCTTCAGCTCACCGACCCGGTTGAGGGACTGCTTCTCCTTCTCCCAACGGGCCGTCAGACCGCGCAACTCCTCCTCCTTGTCGGCGAGATCGCGGCGCAGCCGTTCCAGTCGCTCGCGCGAGGCCGGGTCGGTCTCCTTCTCCAGCGCGAGTTCCTCCATCTTCAACCGGTCGACGGCGCGCTGGAGTTCGTCGATCTCGAGCGGGGAGCTGTCGATCTCCATGCGGAGGCGGGAGGCCGCCTCGTCCACCAGGTCGATCGCCTTGTCCGGGAGGAAGCGGGACGTGATGTAGCGGTCGGAGAGGGTCGCCGCGGCCACCAGTGCGCTGTCCGCGATGACCACCTTGTGGTGGGCCTCGTACCGGCCCTTGAGGCCGCGCAGGATCGCGATCGTGTCCTCGACGCTCGGCTCCGCCACCAGGACCTGCTGGAAGCGGCGCTCCAGGGCGGGGTCCTTCTCGATCCGCTCGCGGTACTCGTCGAGGGTCGTCGCGCCGACCATGCGCAGTTCACCGCGCGCCAGCATCGGCTTCAGCATGTTGCCGGCGTCCATCGAGGAGTCGCCGCCGGCGCCCGCGCCGACGACCGTGTGGAGTTCGTCGATGAACGTGATGATCTGGCCGTCGGAGTCCTTGATCTCCGCGAGGACCGTCTTCAGGCGCTCCTCGAACTCACCGCGGTACTTCGCCCCGGCGACCATCGCACCGAGGTCAAGGGACACCAGCCGCTTGTTCTTCAGGGACTCCGGGACGTCGCCCTTGACGATCCGCTGGGCGAGGCCCTCGACGACGGCCGTCTTGCCGACGCCAGGCTCGCCGATGAGGACCGGGTTGTTCTTCGTACGCCGGGACAGCACCTGGACGACCCGGCGGATCTCCTGGTCGCGGCCGATGACCGGATCGAGCTTGCCCTCCCGCGCGGCGGCCGTGAAGTCCGTACCGAACTTCTCCAGGGCCTTGTACTGGCCCTCGGGGTCGGCTGTGGTCACGCGACGCCCTCCCCTGCTCTTCTGGAACGCGTCCAGCAGCTTCTTCGCGCCGGCGCCCTGCTGGGAGAGTACGTCCCCGGCGGCGCCGCCCTTCGCGGCGATGCCGATGAGGAGATGCTCGGTGGAGAGGTACTCGTCGCCCAGCTCCTTCGCCCGTTCGGCCGCATCGGCGATGACCGAAAGAAGTTCCCGGTTCGGTTGTGGGGGTGCGACAGTCGCGCCGGTCACGCTCGGCAGCGAGGCAAGTACGCGTTCGGCGCCCGAGCGTACGGCCGCCTGGTCGGCCTCGACGGCGGCCAGCAGGTCGGTGATGTTCTCGTTTGCTTGCTGGCCTCGGCCACTGAGAAGCGCCAGCAGCAGATGCGCCGGGGTCAGATCCGCGTGACCTCCGGACACGGCCTTGCTGCTGGCCGCGTTGATCGCGTCCCGGCTCCTGTTGGTCAGCTCGGCGTCCACGGTCGCTGTCTCCTCTCCACTTCGTGACTGACACAGCCAACGTACACAAAGTTGAGTCTATTCCACTCAAGGTGGGGCCGGAGGGCGGACAGACCGAAAAGCCGCCCATCCTCAATGACGGATGGACGGCCGAGAACACCGAGCGGGAGGCGCGGGAACGATCACTTTCAGCCAAGCGAGCGCTTGCCATACCCGGGGCGGGATGCCGCTAAACCCGGATATTTCCCGTAAAACTGCAGCGGCGTCACCGTGTTCAGGTCACGGTGACGCCGCTGCGGGGGGAAGCACCTGAGCGATCTACTGCGACGGGGGAATCGCGTCAGGCACTGCGGGGGGTGGCTGAGATGGTCTGTACGTCCTGGATATCGGGGATATCCGGGATGTCGGGGTGGTCCAGCCGGTGGTCGCGCTGATCCAGGTTCACAAAGATCATTCCGTACCGGATGGCACACCGTACGGGCTGCGGCGCCCCCCGAGGCCGCCGCAGACACCGGTACGCCCGTACGTCCTCGTCGTCGTCCCGCGTCACGACAACCGGCTCTCCGAACACGGTCACCATCAGCGAGTCACCGCTGTGGGGGATGGCGGTGACCAGGTCGATGAAGTGCCAGCCGGAGCGGTAGGCCGTGGCCATTTCGCGACGGAACGAGCGGTCGTCGGGTGGAGTCGTCATCTCAACTCCATGCACTGTCATCCGTGGTGGTGACGGCACTAGTGTCGTCATCGGCCGCGACGGTGGCAGTCGACAGCGACCAGGCACTGTCCGCTCGAATGTCACCCTTCTCGCCAGAGAGGCCACTCAGCGTTCCGAAGGCCACAACGGCGGAGAAGGCGGCGACAAGCACCGATCGAAGCATTCTCTTACGCATAGTCGGCTTCGTCCTCACTTGAAGGTCCCTCTTCCCCCGTCGAGTAAGACGATGGCTCATTCGGGCACGTCATGGCCACACAATCGATGCATCATGTTCCTGCATGTTCAGGACCCTGGGGGGTGGAGATTTGGCAATGAATCGGACTAAAGCGACACATCCCCATAGCGTGACGGAGCTGTGCGCCGAGGGCGGGCGTCTCTATGCGAATGCGCTCCGCACGGGACGTATCGCCCGTGCGGATGTGGAGGCGACCCCGTGTCTGGTGGAGTTCGCCCTGCTGCACCCCGACCCGGACGACGAGAACTGGCTGCGCCCCGTGCCTCCGTCAATCGCCCTGGCCCAGCGTCTCAACCCCCTAGAGCACGAGATCACCGAACGCAGGCGTCTGTCGATCGAGCTGGCCGACACCTTCGAACCGTTCATGGCTCTCAGCGCTCAGGAAACAGCGTCCACGCACTCGATCATGGTGCTGGAGGGGCTCGACCGCATCAACTCCGCGCTCGATCTGGCCACCGCCCAGTGCCAGAACGAGATGGTCACGGTCCAGCCGAGCCACCGCCACCCGGAAGGCCGGCTCATCGCCGCGCTGGAGCGCGACCGGCCGCTGATCGAGCGGGGGGTCCGCATCCGGACCCTGTACCAGCACACGGCCCGCTACAGCCCCGAGCGCCTCGCCTGGGTGGACCAGTTCACGGACGGCAAAGCCGAGTACCGCACCATCGACGAGCTCGTCGAGCGGCTCATCATCTGCGACGAGACCGTGGCCTTCATCCCCATCAGCGACGACCGGCAGGTCGCCCTGGAGCTTCGCCACCCCGGGCTCGTCCGCTACCTGGTCAAGGTCTTCGAGTTCATGTGGGGCCGCGCCGTGCCCCTGCGGGCGGGCACTCCGTACGACACCGACCCCGACGGCATCACCGACATCCAGCACTCCATAGCCAAGCTCCTCGTCGAAGGCCACGTGGATGAAGCCATCGCCCGGCGCCTCGGGATGAACGTCCGCACCTGCCGGGCCCACATAGCCAAGCTGGCCACCGCCCTGGGCAGCGGCAGCCGCGCCCAACTCGGCTACCTCATAGCGCAGTCGGGACTTCTGGACCAGGACCGCTGAGGACACCGAGGACTGGGGATGTCACCGAAGAACGTGGAGCACCAACCGCACGGGGCCGAGGAACTGTGCGAGGCAGGCATGAGCCTGTACGTCCGCGCGCTTCGCAAGGGCCCCATCCCGGCAGACGAGGCCAGGGCCGTCCCTTGCCTGATCGACTTCGGGCTGCTCCAGCCCGACCTCGAGGACCCTCACCAACTGCGCCCGCTGGCCCCCGCAGTGGCCCTCTCCCGGTTGCTGCACGAGAGCGCGGAGGACACGGCCAGGAAGCGGCAGCAGGAGGCACTACTGGCCGAAGCGTTCGAGCCGCTGGTGCGCGCCGACATCCCGGACGCGGTGACCACCACACCCCCGATCAGCGTCCTCAGCGGCCTCGACCGGATCAACCTCGTCGTCTCCCAGACCTTGGCAGACGCCTCCAGCGAACTCCTCGCCATCCAGCCCTTCACCAGCCTCACCCACCATCCCACCCCCTATCAGGCTGTCGCTCTGGACCGCGACCAGGACCTGCTCGACCGCGGCGGCCGGATACGTACCCTGTACCAGCAAACGCTCCGCCACGCGCCCAGAGTTCTCGCCCGCTACGAACACCTGCGGGGCGACGCCGAGGCACGCACCCTGGACGAGGTGCCCGATCGGCTGCTCGTCGTCGACCGCACGGTAGCGTTCCTGTCAGCCAACGCCGAACGGACGGTCGCGCTGGAGATCCGCCATCCGGCACTGGTGCAGCACCTGGTCACCACTTTCGAACGCTTCTGGCAACTGGCCACCCCGATGTACCCGCAAACTGTCCGGCGCCCGTCCCGTAACGGCATCACCCCCCGCCAGCGAGCCATCGCCGCCCTCCTCATCGAGGGCCTCACCGACGCCGTCATCGCCGCCCGCCTCGGCATGAACGTCCGTACCGCCCGGGTCCACATCGCCAAGCTCGCCGCCACCCTCGGCAGCGACAGCCGGGCCCAGCTCGGCTATCTCATCGGGCAGTCGGGGATTCTGGAGCCGGAGCCGGAGCAGCCTCCGGGCAGGCGGGCTCCGGAGGAGGCATCGGCGCCGGAAGACTGACCGCGCCGCCCTCCGGGTCCGCCGGGCCCCTCGGCCCGTCCAGCCCCGTCTGTGCGATCCGTACCCCCAGCTGTGTCCGGCTCGCCGCCCCCAGCGTCTCCGAGAGGCGGGCGATGTGCGCCCGGCAGGTTCGTACGCTGATGCCCAGCCGTTCCGCGACCACCGCGTCCTGGTGGCCCTCGGCGAGGAGGGCGGCGATCGAGCGCTCGCGGTGCGAGATGCCCTCGATGCCGGTGTCGGGGAGCGGGGCCGTGAGCGGAACCGCGAAGCGCCAGAGCCGCTCGAAGACCGTCACCAGGTACTGCACCAGCGCCGGGTGGCGGATCTCCAGCGCGACCGTCCGCTCCGCGTTCGCGGGGATGAAGGCCACCGTGCGGTCGAAGAGGATCAGCCGCTCGATCACCTCGTCGAGCGTGCGGGCCTGGACCGTGTCGCCCATCAGTTCGAGGTAGTTGAGCAGGCCCTGGCCGTGCCGCGCCACATGGTTGTAGAGGTCCCGCATCCGTACTCCGCGTCGGCGGAGTTCGAGTGCCCGGTGCAGGCCCTCCGAGAGTTCGTACTCGCGGCGGATGCCGCCGGGCTGAACGGTCAGCACCTCGGTCGTGCACGCGTCCGTCGCCTCGTCCATCGCGGCCTGGATACGGGCGAGACCGTCCAGGACGCGCAGGGCGGTGCCCTCGCCGGCGCCCGGGGACTGGATCTGCTCGCCCAGGGCCGCGTACCACTCGAACGCCGCCACCGCCGAGCCCACCCGCCGCTGGCTCACACTGACCTCGTCGTAGACACCGCGCAGCAGCCGGGTCATGACCTCCTGCGGGGAGGTCGGCACCAGCCAGGCCATGTCGTCGGGGTCGGGGTGCAACAGCGCGAGTTCGAGCAGGCACGGCACCGCCTCCGCGTCGAGGCGCCGCACACGGCCCCGCCGTACGGCCCGGGAATACACGCGATCCCCGGCCTCGCACAGTCGGTCAGCACCGTGTGGATGCTCGTCCGTCCCGTGCCCGGCCATCGCCCATCCCACCCCTGCGTCCAGCCCTGTTTGCAGCGCAACTATGCGCGGCCCGGACGTGGTCCGCAACACGGCTCCGCCCGTCACACGCCCCCGATCCCCCTACTATGTCCGACTTTCGCCCCTCCTCCGCCCGTGTCCCTGCAACAAGCTGACGGTGGTGGGGCGTTGTTCGTGAGGGCATTGTGGAAGGCGCTTCCCATGGACGTAACGGGGGCGCCTACGGGCGCACGGGGGAACGTCCGAAGCCGCCCCGGCAGGGTGCCCCCATCCGGCCGGGGCATCAGGCTGCCCAGAACCGGGCGCGGCAAACCCGGGAGAAAGCGCGTACCACACCATTCGCGCAAACTGCCGGAAACCACTCAGAGATCGTCCCGTTACGTCCCGCCCCTACCGTCAGGCCATGGCGGACATATTTGACGCATACGCGTTGGCCGATGCGTGGGACGAGATGTTTGTGCGGCCGGGTGAGGTCAGGACCGCCTATGAGCCGGTACTGGCGGCGCTCCAGCCCATCGAACCGACCGAACTGCGCTTCCGCGCCGACCAGATGGCCCGGGCCTTCACCGACCGCGGGGTGACCTACGCCTTCGCGGGCGAGGAGAGACCCTGGCCGCTGGACCTCGTGCCGAGGATCCTGGACGCGCTGGAGTGGGACCTCATCCAGCGCGGGGTCGCCCAGCGGGTGCGGGCCCTGGAGGCCTATCTCGCGGACGCCTACGGGCAGTGCCGGGCCTTCGAGGACGGGGTCGTGCCCTGGCGGCTGCTGCTCGGCTCGGACCACTTCCACCGGGCCGCCCATGGCATCGAGCCACCGGGCGGGGTACGCATCCACGTCGCCGGCATCGATCTCGTCCGCGACGAGGTCGGCGACTTCCGGGTGCTGGAGGACAACGTCCGGGTGCCGTCCGGGGTGTCGTACGTCATCGAGAACCGGCGGGCGATGACGCGCATCTTCCCGTCCCTCTTCGCCGAACAGCACGTCGTCCCCGTCGACGGTTACGCGCAGCGCCTGCTGGCCGCCCTGCGCGCCGCCGCGCCCGACGGTGCCGCCGATCCGCGGGTGGTCGTCCTGACCCCGGGTCCGAACAACGCCGCCTACTTCGAACACGCCCTGCTGGCCCGGCTGATGGGCGTGCAGCTGGTCGAGGGACACGATCTGGTGTGCCGCAACAACCGGGTGTGGATGCGGACCACGCGCGGTGAGGTACCCGTCCATGTCGTATACCGACGGCTGGACGACGACTTCCTCGACCCGCTCCATTTCCGGCCCGATTCGGTGATCGGCTGCCCCGGCATCCTGAGCGCCGCTCAGGCGGGGACGGTCACCCTCGCCAACGCGGTCGGCAACGGCATCGCGGACGACAAGCTCCTGTACACGTACGTACCCGATCTGATCCGGTACTACCTCTCTGAGGAACCGATTCTTCCGAACGTGGAGTCGTTCCGTCCGGATGAACCGGGGCAACTGGACGCCGTTCTCGACCAGATCGACCAGCTGGTCATCAAGCCGGTCGACGGCGCCGGCGGACAGGGCATCGTCATCGGGCCCAAGGCCGACCGGGAGACCCTGGAGGAGTGCCGGCGGGCGGTGGCCGCCGATCCGCGCGGCTGGATCGCCCAGCGGCCCGTCGCCCTCTCCACCTCGCCCACACTCGCCGGCGAGCGGATGGCGCCGCGTCACATCGACCTGCGCCCGTTCGCCGTGAACGACGGCAGCGACATCTGGGTCCTGCCCGGCGGGCTCACGCGCGTCGCGCTCCAGGAGGGCAACCTCATCGTCAACTCGAGCCAGGGCGGCGGTTCCAAGGACACGTGGGTGCTCGCCGAGGGCCCCACCGAGAGCCCGCACCCCGAGCCCGCCGGCGGGCTCCCCGAGGTCCTCCCGCGCCAGCTGGGCCCCGACGGCAACCTCACCCTCGTACAGGAAGGGGCGCAGCAGCAGTGAACGACGTGATCCTCTCCCGGATAGCCGAGGCCCTGACGTGGACGGGCCGTTACGTGGAGCGGGCCGACGCGACGGGCCGCATCCTGGACGCCTATCTGCACCGCCTGTTGGAGGACCCCTGGCGCGACGAGGACGCGGCCTGCCGCTCCCTGTACGCCATCCTCGGCGTCGACGCGGGCGCCCAACCCGTGGACATGCAGCAGGTGTTGGACCAGCTCGCCTTCGACGCGCGGTCGACGTGCTCGATCGAGGGTGCGCTGGGTGCGGCGCGGCTGAATGCCCGCAGTGCGCGTGAGGCCGTCTCCTCGGAGATGTGGGAGTGCCTCAACTCCACCTGGCACGCCCTCGCCGACCAGCGGCTCGCGGCCCGACGCACGGGCCCGTACGCCTACTTGGAGCTGGTACGGCGTCGTGCGGCCCTCTTCTTCGGACTCGCGGACTCCACCATGAGCCGGGACGACAGCTGGCGTTTCGTGGTCCTGGGGCGGAGCCTTGAGCGGGTGGACATGACCGTACGGCTGTTGTCGGTACGGGTGTTGGACGCCGCGCATGCCCCGGACTGGCCGACCTTGCTGAGCGCGTCCGGCGCCGACGAGGCGTACGCGCGGGTGTACGGCGGTTTCGGCGACACCCCGAGAGTGGCCGAATTCCTGTTGCTGGACCGGGACTTCCCGCGTTCGGCGCTGCACGCCCTCACCACGGCCGAGGAGTGCCTCGCGGCGCTCGGCCGTCCGCGCCAGGATCCGGCCCGCCGCCCGATCGGACGGCTGCGGACCAGACTCGAGTATCTGGACTCGCAGGCCATGGAAGACCAACTCCCCTCCCTCCTACGGGACTTGCAGACCGCCTGCATGGCCTCGGCGGAGGCGGTGGCGGAGCGGTTCTTCCCGTACCAGGGGCCCGTGGAGTGGGCCCAGGAAGGAGCGCGAGCAGTATGAGCAGCAACGGGACGAGCATCATGTCGACGAGCGCGCCGATGACCCGCAGGCTCCGTATCCGGCACATCACCCGGGTCGCGTACGCGCAGGCCGCGGTCTCCTCGCACAACGAGGTCCGGATGACCCCGCTGACGCTCCCCGGCCAGACGACGCTGGACGCCCGGGTCACCGTGAACCCGACGACGCCGACCTGGTCGTACTGGGACTACTGGGGCACGCAGGTCACCGGTTTCGACCTGATGGACCCGCACGCCGACCTCACGATCACCGCGCAGAGCCTGGTCGAGACGGCCCCGCCGGACCCCCTGGACCCCGCGCCGAGCTGGACCGAGGTGGCCGAACGGACCGCGAACTCCCGCCTGTTGGAGTACGCGACGACGACCACGCGTACGACTGTGCCGCCCGAGTTGGTCGAGCGGGCGCGGGAGGTTGCGGCGGGCCTCGACCCGCACGAGACGGCGACCGCGGTGTCGGCGCTGGTCGCGGACCGGGTGTCGTACCTGCCCGGCACGACGGGCGTGAACACGTCGGCGGCGGAGGCGTGGGAGCAGGGCGCGGGCGTCTGCCAGGACATCGCCCACGTCACGATCGCGCTGCTGCGGGGCATCGGCCTGCCCACCCGCTATGTCTCCGGCTACCTCCACCCGGAGCGGGAGGCGGAGCTGCACCGCCCGGTGGAGGGCCAGTCGCACGCCTGGGTCGAGTACTGGGCCGGCGACTGGTGCGGCTACGACCCGACGAACCGGACGCGCGCCGACGAGTCGCACGTGGTGGTGGGCCGGGGGCGCGACTACGACGACGTGACACCGCACAAGGGCGTGTACCGGGGTGTGGCCGGGGGGCCGCCGGAGGTGACGGTGGAGTTCACGCGGGTGGCGTGAGACGTGAGACGTGAGACGTGCGTGGCCCTGGGGCAGTTCGCTGCCCCAGGGCCACGCCCTGCTTCAGGCCCGGGCCCGGGGTGCGCCTACTTCAGGCCGATGGCCTCGCACTCGTCCTCGTACTTGGCCGTGCAGATGTCGGACACCTTGTAGATGCCGTCCTCGATGACCGTGGTCTTGATGTTTTGCTTCGTCAGGGCGACGACGCTCACGAGCTGGGCCGGGACGTCCTTGTCGGTGGGGCTGTCGACCTTGTCCCGGGTGAGGGCGTCGAACTGGATGTCGCGGCCCTGGATGCGGGCGACGGCCATCTCGGCCGCCGTCTCGGCCTCCTGCGGGTACGACTTGTAGACGCTCATGTACTGCTCGCCGGAGAGGATCCGCTGTACGGCGGCCAGTTCGGCGTCCTGCCCGGTGATCGGCGGCAGCTTGGTGACGCCGGCGGCCTCCAGGGCCTCGATGATGCCGCCCGCCATGCCGTCGTTGGCGGAGTAGACGCCGGCGATGTCGTCCTTGCCGATGGCATCGATCGCCCTCGTCATGTTCGACTTGGCGTTCTCGGGCTTCCAGTCCTTGGTGTCGAAGGACTGCGCGATCGTCACCTTGCCCTCCAGTTCGGAGAGGGCGCCCTCCTTGAACTGGGCGGCGTTCGGGTCGGTCACCGACCCGTTCATCATGACGATCTTCGCGGCGGGGTTGACGTCACCGCCGAGGGCCTCCAGGAGGGAACGTCCCTGCACCTCGCCGACGAGTTCGTTGTCGAAGGAGATGTACGCGTCGATGGGGCCCTCGGCCAGCCTGTCGTACGCGATGACGGGAATCCCGGCGTCCTTGGCCTTCTTGACCCCGCTCGCGATGGCGTGCGCGTCCACGGCGTCGAGGAGCAGGACGTCGACCTTGTCGTCGATCATCTTCTGGAGCTGCTCGGCCTGCTTGTCGGCGTCCGCCCCGGCGTTGGCGTAGTCGACCCGGCCCTGGCCGTTGGTGAGCGACGCGACCTTGTTCTTGATGATCGGGTAGTCGAACTTGTCGTACCGGGTGTTCTCGGTCTCCGGGAGCAGCAGCCCCACCGTGATGTCGTTGCCCTTGGTCGGGGTCGCCTCGGTGGTCTCCCCGCCGGCCTCGAGTACTCCGCAGCCCGCGGCGAGGGAGACCATCGCCGTGGAGGCGGCCACGGCTATGGAAATACGACGCATACGGGGTGTTCTGGGCATTCGGGCGCTCACTTCAGGCGTTTCGGGACGAGGACGCAGCAGTGCGACCCATGTGGCTGAAAGCCAACGTTGGCGAGCCCCCGCACGTCAAGCGGAACTACTTAACGAGATGGCAACATCACGCTCCGCTGCCCTGTGGAGAAGCAGCGAATGTCTGCACAAACAGCCGCCGCACAGCCGCTGCACACCCTCCACCGGATGTCCCGTACAACCGAGTGCATTCCTCGCGAGTCGTGATCATTGACGGCTCGACTCCGCCGTCCCCGACACGGACACGATGGACACGACGGATGCGAAGGACCGAATGATCTCAGCCAGACGTACGACGGCCAGGGCGACCGCGAGGGCCACCTCCGCGATCGCGGTCGTGCTCGCCACCGCAGGCGGACTGCTCACCGCGGTCGCCGCCGCACCCGCCTCGGCGGCCACGGTGACGTGCGAATCCCCCGCCTACAAGCGGCAGTTCTTCGGCAACGCGACCTTCTCCGGCACCGCGAAGCGGACGGACTGCGACGCGGCGATCGACTCGAACTGGGGCGCCAAGGCCCCCGCGGCCGGCCTCCCGAAGGACAACTTCTCCGTCCGCTGGACGGTGACGCGCGACTTCGGCTCGGGCGGCCCCTTCGCCCTGTCGGCGGCGGCCCAGGACGGTATCCGCGTCTACGTCGACGGCGTACGCAGGATCGACCTGTGGAAGAACGTCACGGCGACGCGCACCAGGACGGTGAACCTCGCGATCGCGTCCGGCAAGCACACTGTGCGTGTCGACTACGCGGCCTGGACGGGCAACGCGAACATCAAGTTCGCCTACATGCCCCGCACTTCGGCGGCCGTGGACAAGGTCAAGCCCCTCGCCCCGACGGCGCCGACGGTCACGTACGACAAGACGACGGGCAAGTCGAAGCTCACCTGGGCGAAGAACAAGGAGATGGACCTCGCGGGGTATCGCGTCTACCGCGCCCTGAAGGGCACCCAGTTCGGCGCCGCCCCACTCACGACGACCACGGCCACGACGTACACGGACGCCTCGGTCCCGAAGACCGGCGAGACGTACGTCTATGAGGTCCGCGCGGTAGACAAGGCCGGCAACCTGTCGGCGGGCAGCGCGGACGTGAGCGTGACGACGGTCGACAAGACGGGGCCGGCGCAGGTCACCGGGGTCAAGGCGACCGTGGGGGCGTCCACGCTGCGGCTCGACTGGAACACGGTCGACGACGCGTCCTCGTACAGCGTCCACCGCGCGAGCGCGCCGGAGGGCCCGTACACGCGGATCGCCGACTCGCTCGGCGGCACCTCTTACACGGACGTGACAGCGGACATCAAGCAGCGCACGTACTACCGAATCACGGCCGTCGACAAGTACGAGAACGAGTCCGTCCCGTCCGCGACCGCGGACCCCGGCGAGCCGGACACCACCGCGCCCGACCAGGTCACGGGCCTGCAGGCGAAGGGCACCACGGCGGGCAACGCGGTCCGCTGGCAGGCGTCGTCGGCGGACGTGGAGCACTACGAGGTGTGGGCGGTCCCGGCCGGCCAGTCGTCCGACCCCGACGGCCCGGACATCGTGACGGGAACGTCGTACAACGACATGCGGGCGGAGGAGGGTGCCGCGGTCGCGTACCGCGTCCAGGCGGTCGACGCGTACGGGAACATCTCGCCGGTGTCGGAGACGGTGACGGCGACCCGGCCCGCGCCGGGCGAGTCGGCGACGCCCACGGGACTGACGGCCACACCGCGCGACAGCGGCACCGAACTCACCTGGGACCACTCGGCCGAGAGCGCGCCGTTCGGGTACGAGGTCTACCGCCGTGTCGGTACGTCCGAGGCGTGGACCAGGATCAACGAGGACGACTACCCGTACTCCTCCTACGTCGACGCCACGGCCCCGGCCGGCCCCGCCTCGTACTACGTGATCGTGAACGACCAGTACGGCCACGAGTCGGCGCCCACGGCAGTGGTCACGGCGGTTCGGGGACCCCGCTCACGGTGACGCTGACGCCGGTCCCACCGGCATCAGACAGCTCAAAAATCAAAAATAATCACAACAGGCATACAACCAATCCACATCCTCACGAGTCCTGATCGTCAACGGCCCATTTCTCGCCGTTGACGATCAGGACTCGAAGGACCGCATTGAACCCAGCCAGACGCACGACGCAGGCAGCCACCACCGCCCTCGTGCTCGCCACCGCCGGCGCGCTTCTCAGCACCGCAGCCCCGGCCGCCTCCGCCGCGACGACATGCACTTCGCCCGTCTACAAACGGCAGTTCTTCGCGAACACCGCCTTCTCCGGCACGCCGAAGCGGACCGACTGTGACGCGGCCATCGCCGAGAACTGGGCCGCGAAAGCCCCCGCGACCGGCCTCCCGAAGGACAACTTCGGCGTCCGCTGGACGGTGACCCGGGACTTCGGGTCCGGCGGGCCGTTCACCTTCACCGCCGCAGCCCAGGACGGTATCCGCGTCTACCTCGACGGCAAGGTCAAGGTGAACGTCTGGAAGAACGTGTCGTCGACGGCGAAGAAGACCGTCAACCTCACCATCCCGTCCGGCAAACACACGCTGCGCGTCGACTACGCGTCCTGGACGGGCAACGCGAACGTCAACTTCGCGTACGCACCCCGGACTTCGGCGACGGTAGACAAGATCGCGCCGCTCACCCCGGCCGCCGTCTCGGCGACCTACGACAAGGGGACGCGGAAGACGACCGTCAAGTGGGCGAGGAACAAGGAGATGGACCTCGCCGGTTACCGCGTGTACCGCCGGCTCAAGGACAGCGACGCGTGGAAGCGCCTGCCGACCACGACGGCGGTGACGTACACAGACGCCACGCCCGCGACCGGCGACACGTACTTCTACGAGGTCCGCGCGGTCGACAGGGCGAGCAACGAGTCCGTCGGCACCGCCGACAAGCCCGTGACCACTCTCGACAGGACAGCCCCCGCGACCCCATCCGGAGTCAAGGCAGCCGACGAACAGCCCGGAGTCACGGTGTCCTGGAACCCCGTACCCGGCGCGGCGAGTTACGTCATCCATCGGTACTGGCAGTTCGGCGACGAGCCGGTGAAGGTGGCGACGGTGACGTCCACCGCCTGGACCGATGTCAAGGTGAACGAGCGCCAGTCCTACAGCTACTGGGTCACAGCGGTCGACAAGGCCGGCAACCAGTCCGCCCGGTCGGCGTCCATCGGGGTGGAGCGCGGCGACTTCGCGCCCTCGGCTCCGACCGGCCTGACCGCCACGGCGACGGCCACCGGGATCACGCTGACGTGGAAGGCGCCGACCGTGCCGAACACGTGGGACTTGAGCGGATACCGGATCTACCGCGACGGCCGGCTCGTGGACGAGGTGTGGCCGAACCGCACCTCGTACACCGACATCGGCGTGCACCAGGGCGACACGTACACATACACGGTGACCGCCACGGACGTCGAGTACGAGTCCGTCGCATCGGCCCCGGCCACCGCCACCGCACCGGCCACGGGGCTCGCCCCCGCGCCGGTGACCGGACTGCGCGGTGCCATGAACGGCGCCGACATCGAACTGGTCTGGGACCGCAGCCCGGAGGACGACGTCGAGTACTACCTCGTCTACCGCGGGACCCTGGTCGACGGCGTCTGGCAGTACTACCCGTGGACCGACGAGTACGACATCCGGCACTCCACCAGCGACGAACCGTTGATCTACTACTACCACGAGATCTACAACCCCCAGGGTGAGACCGCCCGCTGGGCCGTGCTCGCCGTCGACTCGTACGGCAACTCCCGGTTCGACACCGGCGAGGAGTTCTCGTACGTCACGGTGACGGAGCCCGTATCGGATCCGGAGGCAGCCGAATGAACCGGCCGACACCCATGACCGCCGCCGCCTCCTGCGCTCTCGTGCTCGCGATCGCGGGTGGCGTGCTCACCACGGTCGCAGCCCCGGCCTCGGCGGCTACTCCCACCTGCAACTCCCCTGTCTACAAGCGGCAGTTCTTCGCGAACACCACCTTCGCCGGAACCCCGAAGAAGACGGACTGCGACGCCGCCGTATCCGAGAACTGGGGCGCCAAGGCCCCCGCCACGGGCCTCCCGAAGGACAACTTCGGCGTCCGCTGGACCGTGACCCGCGACTTCGGCTCCGGCGGCCCCTTCGCCTTCACGGCCGCCGCGCAGGACGGCATACGCGTGTACCTGGACGGCAAGGTCAAGGTCAACGTCTGGAAGAACGTGACGTCGACGGCGAAGAAGACCGTCAACGTCACGATCCCGTCGGGCAAGCACACCCTCCGCGTCGACTACGCCAACTTCACCGGCAACGCGAACGTCAACTTCGCCTACACGCCCCGCACTTCGGCAACGGTCGACAAGGTCAAGCCCCTCATCCCCGCATCGCCTTCGGTGGCGTACGACAAGACGACGGGCAAGGCGAAGCTCGCCTGGGCGAAGAACAAGGAGATGGACCTCGCGGGCTACCGCGTCTACCGGCGCCCCGACGGCGGCTCCTTCGGCGCCAAGCCCATCGCGACGACCACCGCCACGACGTACACGGACACCCAACTCCCGCTCACCGGGGAGAAGTTCGCCTACGAGGTCCGCGCGTACGACAAGGCGGGCAACGAGTCGGCCGGTACGGCGGACATGGCCGTGACCACTGTCGATCGCGTCGCCCCGGGCGTGCCCCAGGACTCGGCCCTCATCAGCTCGACGGAGTCGGAGGGGATGCGGTTCGGCTGGAGCGCGGTCGAGGGCGCGGTGTCGTACGTGGTGTACCGGGCGCCCGAGGTGTACCAGAGCGCCGAGTACGTGCCCGGCACCTACACGAAGCTCGGCGGCACCACCGAGCTCACGTACCGGGACGCCTCCGCCGTGGAGCGCGCGGGGTACTTCTACGTGGTCACGGCCGTCGACGCGGCGGGCAACGAGTCCGCGCGCTCCGAGGCCGTGACGGGCCGCCTCCGGGACGACGTCCCGCCACCCGCCGTCACCGGCCTGACCGTCACCCCGACCGAGTACGGCTTCGAGCTGGACTGGGACGCGAACCCGGCCGAGGACCTCACCTGGTACCGGCTCTACCAGGGCGTGATGGCCGACATCGACGAGGACGGCTCGGAGAATTGCTACGCGAGCGTGGCCGAGGAGTACCTGCCCGGTGACAGGACCTCGTTCACGTACACCACCACCGGGAACTGGTACTGGCACACGGGCCTCATGGACGGCGAGGAGCGCTGCTTCCTCGTCGACGCCGTCGACGACTTCGGCAACTCCACCTTCAGGTGGACGGGTGAGGGCGACGTCGTACTGGCCACCGAGTTCGACATGCGGCCGAGCGTGTCCACACCCGAGGGCTCACCGCTGGAACTGACGGCGACGGGTGCCGAGGGCGACGAGGGCAACCACCTCGTCTGGTCCTGGAGCGCCGGCGCCCAGGAGACGACCGGTTTCCGCGTCCAGCGCTGGAACCCCGCCACCGGGGCGTACGAGAAGGTCGCGGACCTCGGCAGCGATGTCACCGAGTACTACGACACCGGCGCCCCGCGAGGCACGACGTCCTTCTACTGGGTGACCGCCCTGGCCGCGGACGGCACGGAATCCGTGCCGGCGGGCGGCTGGACGGTCACGACCCCCGCGACCCCTGCGACCCCTGCGACCTGACGACCTCACAACCTGACGAGACAGAGAAAGTGCAGACACAGAGCCGTATGAAGATCGCCAGACGCACGACCACGTCGGCCGCGACGGCCGTTGTCCTCGCCACCGCCGGAGGCCTCCTCACCGCGGTTGCCGCCACGCCCGCCTCGGCGGCCACGGTGACGTGCAACTCCCCTACCTACAAGCGCCAGTTCTTCACGAACACGGCCTTCTCGGGCACCCCGAAGAAGACCGACTGTGACGGGACGATCAGCGAGAACTGGGGAGCGAAGGCCCCCGCCCCCGGCCTCCCGAAGGACAACTTCGGCGTCCGCTGGACCGTGACCCGCGACTTCGGCTCGGGCGGACCCTTCGCGCTGACCGCCGCCGCGCAGGACGGCATCCGCGTCTACGTCGACGGCAAGGCCAAGGTCAACCTCTGGAAGAACGTCACGGCGACCCGTACCAAGACGGTCAACGTGACGATCCCCTCCGGCAGGCACACCGTGCGCGTCGACTACGCCAACTTCACCGGCAACGCGAACGTCAACTTCGCCTACACGCCCCGCACTTCGGCGGCCGTCGACAAGGTCAAGCCGCTGGTCCCGACCGGCACCGCGCTCACGTACGACAAGTCGTCCGGCAGGGCCAAGCTCACCTGGGCGACGAACAAGGAGCTGGACCTCGCCGGCTACCGCATCTACCGCCGTCTGAACGGGAGTTCGTTCGGCGGCACCCCGCTGGCGACGACCACTTCCACCTCGTACACGGACACCACCCTCCCGGTCACGGGCGCGAGTTACTTCTACGAGGTCCGCGCGTACGACAAGGCGGGCAACGAGTCGGCCGGTACGGCGGACAAGGGCGTCGTCACCGTCGACCGCACCGCTCCGGCCGCTCCCCAGGCGCCCACGATCGCCAACGAGTCGGCGGCGAACGGGCTGCGGGTCAGCTGGAGCGCGGTCGAGGGCGCGGCGTCGTACCGCGTGTACCGGGCGATCGGTGCGCAGGGCAGGTTCTTCGAGATGGGCCGCCCGGACAAGGTCTCCTACCTGGACACCTCGGTCGTCGAGGACGTCGCCTACCGCTACCGCGTCTCCGCGGTCGACGCGGCGGGCAACGAGTCCGGGGCTTCGCCTGTCGTCAACAGCACGTACGACGACGACACCGCACCGCCCGCCGTGACCGGCCTGAAGGTCACCCCGACCGAGTACGGCTTCCAGCTGAACTGGGACGCGAACCCGGCCGCCGACCTCGCGCGATACGCCGTCTACGTAGGCGAGTTGGTCGAGGACAAGGCCACGGGCGAGAAGGTGTGCTCGGCCGAACTCGTGAAGTACGTGAAGGCCGACACCACCTCGTACTCCTACCTGACCCGACCGAACGGCGAGCAGGCGTGCCTCTTCGTCGACGCCCTCGACGGCGCCTGGAACTCCGTCTACACGGAGACCGGCACCGCCCCGACGGTCGTGGCCACGGAGCTGAACACCACCCCGAGCGTGGCGACTCCGCCCGGCTCCCCCCTCCACGTGACGGCGGACTCGACCGAAGGCGCCAGTCCCAACCAGCTCTCCTGGAGCGGCCTGGACGCCAACTCCCCGCAGGCGGCGGGCGGTTACCGCGTCTACCGCTGGAACCCGGCAGCCGCGGCGTACGAGAAGATCGCCACCCTCACCAACACCGCTTCCGCGTACGTCGACGCGGGCGCGAAGCCCGGCACGACGTCCTACTACTGGGTGACGGCAGCGGCAACGGACGGCACGGAGTCGCTGCCGGCGGGGGACTGGGCGGTCAACGCCCCAGTGAACTGACCGCACACGTAACGCAGAAGCAGAAAGAGCAGCGCAGAACCGTATGAAGATCACCAGACGCACGACCGCCACGACCGCGACAGCCGTAGCGCTCGCCACGGCAGGCGGCCTCCTCACCGCCGTCGCCGCACCGACCGCCTCGGCTGCAACGGTGACGTGCAACTCCCCTGTCTACAAGCGGCAGTTCTTCGCGAACACCACCTTCGCCGGAACCCCGAAGAAGACGGACTGCGACGCCACCGTCGCCGAGAACTGGGGCGCCAAGGCCCCCGCCACGGGCCTCCCGAAGGACAACTTCGGCGTCCGCTGGACCGTGACCCGCGACTTCGGCTCCGGCGGCCCCTTCGCCTTCACGGCCGCCGCGCAGGACGGCATACGCGTGTACCTGGACGGCAAGGTCAAGGTCAACGTCTGGAAGAACGTGACGTCGACGGCGAAGAAGACCGTCAACGTCACGATCCCGTCGGGCAAGCACACCCTCCGCGTCGACTACGCCAACTTCACCGGCAACGCGAACGTCAACTTCGCCTACACGCCCCGCACTTCGGCGAGCGTCGACAAGGTCAAGCCCCTCGCCCCGACGGGCCCCACCGTCGCGTACGACAAAACGACGGGCAAGGCGAAGCTGACCTGGGCGAAGAACAAGGAGCTGGACCTCGCGGGGTACAAGGTCTACCGCCGTCTGAACGGCACGCCGTTCGGCAGCACTCCTCTCGCGACCACCACCGCCACGACGTACACGGACTCGACACTCCCGAAGACCGGCGAGACGTACGCCTACGAGGTCCGCGCGTACGACAAGGCCGGCAACCAGTCGGCGGGCAGCGCCGACGTCACCGCGACGACGGTCGACAAGACGGCGCCGGTGCAGGTGACCGACTTGTCGGGGCAGGGCACCACGGCGGGCAACTTCCTTACGTGGAAGCCCTCTTCGAAGGACGTGCACCACTACGAGCTGTGGGCCGCCCCAGTGGGCCAGAGCGACTCGAACTCACCGCGGGTCGTGTTCGGGACGTCCTGGGCAGACGAGCTCGCCGAGCCGGGAACCGCCTACACGTACAAGGTCCAGGCCGTCGACGGCGCCGGGAACATCTCCCCGGTCTCCGAGCCCGTGACGGTGACGCGCCCCGTGGCGTCGACCACGCCCGCTCCGACCGCCCTGGAGGGCACACCCGCCGACGCCTCCACCCGTCTCTCGTGGGTACCGTCGGAGGACGGCACGGTGACCGGGTTCCACGTCTACCGCCGCAGCTCCACCAATGGGGTCGGGACCCTCGTGGGCAGTGTCGACGGCTCGACAGCCTCGTCGTACGACGACACCTCGGCCCCCAAGGGCACCGCGTACTACTACGTCGTCGCCGTCGACAGCACGGGCGCCGAGTCCGTGCCGTCGGCGCAGATCAGCGTCAACCGCCTCACACCGGCCACCGCGACCGGCCCGGCGGCCCCGAAGCTGACCGTGGTCTCCACGGGCGGCACCCGCTCCCCGATCATCGTCGAGGTCAAGCCCGGCACGGGCGACGAGAGCCGCATGCTGAAGGGCTACTCCTGGGACTTCAGCGGATACGGCTCCCCCAGCGGCCAGCAGCTGACGACGACGGGCCGGATCGAGTTCCAGCCCCAGTACACCGGCGGCTACACGGTCACCGTACGGGCCGTCGACGTCTACGGGCGCGAGAGCGCGGAGGCGTCGACGGCGGAGGTGCTGGTTCTGCGCTAGCGGCTACGCGACAAGCCGGCACATGCACGGGAAGGGGGTGGGGAGGGCAACTGCTCTCCCCACCCCCTTCCACGACGCTCCTCAGCTTCGCTTCGGACCCGTGATCGCCTCACCGATGACGAAGCCCTTGGCAGGGCCCTCCGGGACGACGGCCTCGGTGCCGTACGGCACACGGTGCTCGTCCTCGTAACGGGCGTGCTCAGGCACGGGAGCAGTCAGGATGCTCACCGTTCCATGGTTGTCGTAGTCATCGATGATCACGTACACGGGGATTCCGGCCCGGGCGTACTCGCGGCGCTTGCGAACCCGGTCGCGATCCTGGTTGCGCTTACCGGGAGAGACGACCTCGATCACCACGTGCACCGCTGAAGTGTTGATGCCGAGGCCGTCCTCCGCCTCGATCGGTTCACCGTCCCGCGGGGCCACGAACCCGTCCGGTACCCACGCCCTGAGCGGATGGATCACATTCGTGTCGTTCCAGGCACCGTACTCACTGTCCTGGAGAAAGATCGCCAGCGCATCGCGCAGGCGATTGACGACCTGGGCATGCGAGAAACGTCCTGTGGGCGACACCTCGATGGCTCCCTCGATGATCTCAGCGCGGTAGCCCTCGGGGAGTTCTATGGCCTTCCATACCTGCCACACGACCTCGTCCAGGTTGGGTTCGTTCACGAATTCAGCCTGGGACTCGGACATGGTCTCGGGCCTCTCGTGCGCAAGAGCGGTCATGGCGGCACCTCCTCCTCAAGTGTGGGCTTGGCGTCCTTGGGGCACAAGCAACACGATCACGCTAGGTACGGTTGTTCGGCTGACCAGGGGATTCGTCTCCGGATCACCCGACGGAGTGAGGACGGAACGATCCGCCGTCCCGCCATGGCCGGGAACGTCAGCCCGTTCCCTTCTCGTCGCCGGGCGAGAGCCGAATGGGGACAAGCGGGATCAGATACCAGGTGCCTCCACGGGCGTCGCGATGGTCTCCGCCGTGCCCGGACTCCCGTACGCACGCGCCCACTTCGCTGAGCATCGGGGCACCGTAGAACAGGGAGGCGCGTACTGTCCCGCACCGTTCCGGGGCCGGCGGCGTGGCTGCGGTCGCGGTCACGGCGTGCCCCCTTCGGGCAGGAGCAGAAGCGCCCATACGACCTTGCCAACCGTGTCACGCGGTTCTGTGCCCCACGCATCGGCCAAGGCCTCCACCAGCGCCAGCCCCGCCCCGACTCGTCGTCGCCCGCCGCATGCCGCAGCCTCGGCTGCCCGTCGCTCGCGTCGGACACCTCAAGGCGCAGTGCGGCAACGGTCAGTTCGAACCGGACGCCGATCTCCCGGCCGGGGGTCGCTGCGGCGTTCACGGCGTTGGTGGTCAGCTCGGAGAGCAACAGGACTGCGGAGTCGGCGAGTTCGGCATCGTCGATGTGCCATATGGCGAGCGGGTGATGACACATCAAGACAGTTGCCGTGTCACCAAGTTGATACGCTGCGTTATGGATTCAGAGTGCTCTGCATCCGAGCAATTCGCAACCTGACTTTTGGAACAGTTCCATGATCTTTTGTTGCGGCTACTGTTCTGCGACCGCACCACCTGTACGGAGGGGTACTAATGGCCGGAGTTCGCCCAACAGTTCGACGCCGTCGCCTCGCCGCGAAGCTGATCGAGTTCCGCGAACGGGCAGGGAGAACACCCGACGATGCCGCAGAGCGCATCGGTTGCCACCGCACGAAAATCAACCGGATCGAGAACGCCCGCTTGGGCATCTCACTGGGAGAGTTGCGCGACCTGCTCACGTTCTACGGTGTTGAAGACCCGGCCCAGGTCGACGAGTTGGTGTCGCTGGCGCAGCGCAGCCGCGAGCCCGGCTGGGTGCAGCGCGCGGGGCTGGCGCGCCCGACGTACACGGAGTTCATCGACTACGAGAAGACGTCCGACTACATCCGGTCGTTCCAAGGCAACGTCATCGCCGGCTTGCTGCAAACCCCCGACTACGCACGGGCCGTTCTCTCCGTCGCCCCCACAAACCTGAAACAGGACGAGGTGGACGCGCTCGTGGAGGCGCGCATGAAACGCCAGGAGATCCTGGACCGCCCCGACCCCCCACGTCTGTGTGTGATCGAGAGTGAGGCCGCCCTCCGACTCGAAGTGGGAGGCCGGGAGGCGATGCGCAAACAACTGGAGCACCTGGAGACCATGGCGAGCCATCCGACCGTGGAGGTCCAGGTCATTCCCCACCGTGCGGGGGCACATGCCGGACTGGCCGGATCGTTCGTCCTCTTCGGGTTCCCCGAGGGGTCGTTCTCGGATGTCGTGTGTGTTGAGCACCGCACGGGGACCCTGTACATGGAGACCCCGAAGGAGACCGAGGAATATACGCTGATCTTCGATTCGCTACGGTCCATCGCCTTGAGCCCTGGGGACAGCCTCGACCTGATCGCCCAGGTAAGGCGGGAGCTGTAGCCGTATGGAAGCGGAGAGGTAACGAGGGATGAGCACGCCCAGTCTTGAGACCGCGATATGGCGCAAGAGCAGCTACAGCGGGCAGGGCGGCGACTGCCTGGAGGTCGCCGAAGGACTCCCCGACGTCCTCCCCATACGCGACAGCAAGAACACGTCCGGCCCGAACCTGGCCTTCGACACCCAGGCCTGGACCTCGTTCATAACGGCGCTGAAGGCCGACGAAGTCTCCTCAGCCTGAGCACCAGCACCCCTCGTCCCTCTCGAACATTCACGCAACACCCGTACAACCAACCCCCACCCTCACGAGTCCTGATCGTCAACGGCTCCCTCTGCCGTCGACGATCAGGACCGAAGGACCGCAGTGAACCCAGCCAGACGCACGACACCCGCGGCCACCACCGCGACCGCCGTCGTGCTCGCCACCGCCGGTGCCCTGCTCGGCACCGCAGCCCCGGTCGCCTCCGCCGCGACCACTTGCAACTCCCCCGTCTACAAGCGCCAGTTCTTCGCGAACACCGCCTTGTCGGGGACCCCCAAGCGAACCGACTGCGACGCCGCCGTCGCCGAGAACTGGGGCGCGAAGGCCCCCGCCACCGGCCTCCCGAAGGACAACTTCGGCATCCGCTGGACAGTGACGAGGGACTTCGGCTCGGGCGGCCCCTTCGCCCTCACCGTCGCCGCGCAGGACGGCATCCGCGTGTACCTGGACGGCAAGGCCAAGGTCAACCTCTGGAAGAACGTCACCACGACCCAGAAGAAGACCGTCAACCTCACCATCCCGTCCGGCAAACACACCCTGCGCATCGACTACGCCAACTTCACGGGCAACGCGAACGTCAACTTCGCCTACGCGCCCCGCACTTCGACAGCCGTCGACAAGGTCAAGCCGCTCGCCCCGACAGCGCCGACCGTCACGTACGACAAGACAACGGGCAAGGCGAAGCTCACCTGGGCGAAGAACAAGGAGATGGACCTCGCCGGGTACAAGGTCTTCCGCCGCCTCAAGGACGCTGCCTTCGGTACCAAGCCCCTCACGACGACCACCTCCACCTCGTACACCGACGCGCCCCTCCCGGAGACAGGCGCGACCTACTACTACGAGGTCCGCGCCTACGACAAGGCCGGCAACGTCTCGACGGGCTCCGCCGACAAGGCGGTCACCACCGTCGACACGACGGCGCCCGCCGCGCCCACCGGGGTCTCGGACAACGGGACCATCACCCCGGTGGCCGAGGCGAACCTCAACTGGTACCCCAACACCGAGCCCGACCTGGCCGGTTACCGGGTCTATCGCTCCGCCTCCGAGCCCGTCGCGCTCACGGCCGACAACCTGGTCAGCGGCTCCTCGTGGACCGGCAGTTGGTACGACGACAAGTTGCCGCCGACCGGGGGCTCGTTCTACTACGTCATCACGGCCGTGGACACCCATGGCAACGAGTCGGCCGCCTCCCTCACGGCCGTGTACGAGAGCGTGGACACCACAAAGCCCACCTTCGCCCCGGACGACCTGAAGGCCGTCGACGGAGAGCGCGGCGTCAGCCTGACCTGGACCTGGGGCCCGGACGCGGACGAAGACATCGCGTACTTCTACGTCTACCGCGACGGCATCGGGTTCACCACCGCTGGTGAGTCCTACGTGGACACCGAGATCGGGCGTTCCACGACGCACACCTACTGGGTCCGGGCCGTGGACCGCCAGGGCAACTTCGGTCCCGCCTCGGACTCGGTCACCGTCGACCATGTCGGCGACTACACCGCCCCCGCCGCGGTGACCGGCCTGACCGCGACGGCGATGGAGAACGGCGTACGGCTCGACTGGGACGACAGCCCGGCCGAGGACGTCGCCGACTACCGGATCCACCGAGGTGTGTACGCCGACGGCGCCTGGACGTACACGGACATCACCGACAGCCTTCCGTACAGCTCCGTATGGTCGCGGAACTGGGACCCGAACCTGCCCGACGGGGAGAAACTGCGATATGTGGTCGCCGCCATCGACAACGACGGCAATGTCCTTGACATCGGCTCCGCCACATCCGTCGACGTCGCCGAACTCAACGTGATCCCGACGGAGACCTATCCGGACGAGTCGGCCATTCTCCACCTGGAGAGTGAGGACTTCGCCGGAGAAGCCCATCTCACCGTGAACTACACCGCGGACCGCGACACCTACGGCACGGCGATCGGCTACCACGTCTACCGCTGGGACCGCGCCAAGGGCGCCTACGCGAGGCTCACGGAGACACCAAGACCGGTCACGAAAAACCACTACTCGGACTACGCCGCCCCGACCGGCACGACCCTCTTCTACAAGGTCACGGCCGTGTACGCGGACGGGACCGAGTCGGCGCCGGTCGGCGACCACGTGTTGCGGGCCGACTCATCGGAGGCCTAGCCCCAGCACGCCGAAGGGGCCCGGAGGTTCGAACCGATCCTCCGGGCCCCTTCACACACCCGCGTCACACACGCGCCCGCCTAGTCCTTCGCCTTCTTAGGCCGCCAGACCACCAGCGCGCTCGTCTGCTGAACCTCCTGATAAGGCACCAGATCCCGCCGGTACGAGGCGTGCACCGCCGCCTCCCGCTGCTGCATCGCCGCAGCGGCGCCATCCAACGCAGCCTCCATCTCGGCCACCCTGGACTGCAACGCGACCACCTGGTTCTCCAGTTCGATGATCCGCTTGATGCCGGCCAGGTTGATGCCCTCGTCCTGCGACAACGCCTGCACCGCGCGGAGCAGTTCGATGTCGCGGGCCGAGTAGCGGCGGCCCCGGCCGGCGGTGCGGTCGGGGGAGACCAGGCCCAGGCGGTCGTACTGGCGCAGGGTCTGGGGGTGCAGGCCCGAGAGCTGGGCCGCCACCGAGATGACGTAGACCGGGGTTTCCTCGGTCAGTTCATACGGGTTGCGTCGACGACCGTCCATCTCGGTCAAGCTCCCTTCGCTGCCTCGAACAGCTCTGCCCGCGGATCCTCATCCGCGGTCGCCTCGCGATACGCCTCCAGTGCGTCACGAGCCTTCCCCGTCAGCTCCGTCGGGACACTCACCTCGACGGTGACCAGCAGATCGCCCCGGGTGCCGTCCTTGCGGACCGCGCCCTTGCCCCGCGCGCGCATCGTGCGCCCGTTGGGCGTGCCCGGCGGCAGCTTCAGGGTGACCGACGGGCCGCCCAGAGTCGGGACCCTGACCTCGCCGCCGAGTGCCGCCTCGACGAACGTCACCGGCACCGTCACCGTCAGGTTGTCTTCCTTGCGGCCGAACACCGGGTGGGCGTCGACATGCACGGTGACGTACAGGTCGCCCGCCGGGCCGCCTCGCTCGCCCGGTGCTCCCTTGCCGCGCAGGCGGATGCGCTGGCCGTCGGCCACCCCTGCCGGGATGCGCACCTGCATCGTCCGGGAGGACTTGGCGCGTCCGCTGCCGTTGCAGACCATGCACGCGTGTTCCGCGATCAGGCCCCGGCCCTTGCAGTCCGGGCAGGGGTCCGTCAACGAAAAACCGCCGCCCGACCCCCTCGCCACCTGGCCGGTCCCCACGCACGTCGGGCACACCCTCGGTGTGCCGTTCTTGTCGCCCGTCCCGGAGCACGCCTTGCACGGTGACTGGGACGTCATGCGCAGCGGGACCGTCGCGCCGTCCACCGCCTCCGTGAAGCTGAGCGTGACCTCGGTGTCGATGTCCTGGCCGCGCCTGGGCTGCGTACGGGTGGTCCCGCCGCCGCCCCGGTTGAACAGACCGCCGAAGACGTCCCCGATGCCACCGCCGAAGCCGCCCGGACCGGAGCCACCACCGGCGCCTCCGCCCTGGGGGCCGCCCCCGAAGAGGTCGCCCAGGTCGAAGTTGAAGGAGCCGCCGCCCGCGCCCGGCCCGGGGCGGAAACCGCCGTTGCCGAAGAGGGCGCGGGCCTCGTCGTACTCCTTGCGCTTCTTGGGGTCGCCGAGGACGTCGTTCGCCTCGGAGATCTCCTTGAAGCGCTCCTCGGCCTTGGCGTTGCCCTTGTTGGCGTCCGGGTGGAACTCGCGGGCGAGTTTCCGGTACGCCTTCTTGATCTCGGCCTCGGTGGCGTCCTTGGGGACGCCGAGGACCTTGTAGAAGTCCTTCTCGATGAAGTCCTTGGTGCTCATCCCCGACGTCCCTCCTCTCCGGAGTCCCCCACCTCAGTGCTCACGTCAGCCCTCTTCCGGGCCACCGTTCTCCTTGCCGTCCGCCGACTCCGTGGAGTCGCCCTTGTCGGCCTGCGTCGCCCCGGGCTGGGGCTCGGCCACCGCGACCCGCGCGGGGCGCAGGTTGCGCTCGCCGAAGCGGTAGCCCGGCTGCAGGATCGCCACGCAGGTCGTCTCCGTGACGTCCGGCGCGTACGAGTGCATCAGGGCCTCGTGGATCATCGGGTCGAAGGGCTCGCCCTCCTTGCCGAACTGCTGCAGGCCCATCTTGGCGGCGACGGTCTCCAGCGACTCGGCGACGGACTTGAACCCGCCGACCAGTTCGCCGTGTTCCCTCGCGCGGCCGATGTCGTCGAGCACGGGCAGGAGCTCGCTCAGGAGGTTCGCGATGGCGATCTCCTTGACCGTGATCCGGTCCCGCTCGACCCGGCGGCGGTAGTTCTGATACTCGGCCTGGAGCCGCTGGAGGTCCGCCGTGCGCTCACCGAGCGCCGTACGTACCTGGTCCAGCTGTGCCGTCAGACCGGCGACCTGTGCTGCTGCTGCGTCCCCGGCCGGGGCCGCCCCCTCAGAAGAGGGGGCGGCCTTCGGCTCGGCGTCGTCGGGGGTGGCGCCGGAAGGGACGTCGGGCTTCTCGTCGAAGCCCGGAGTCTCCTCCGTCACGCGGCACCGTCCTTGCGCTCGTCGTCGACGATCTCGGCGTCGACGACGTCGTCGTCGGCCTTCGGGGCCTCGGCGCCGGGCGCCGCGTCACCGGCGCCGGCGGCCTGACCCGCCTGGGCGTCGGCGTACATCGCCTGGCCCAGCTTCTGGGAGACGGCGGCGACCTTCTCGGTGGCGGTGCGGATCTCGGCGGTGTTGTCGCCCTCGGCGGACTCGCCCTTGAGCGCGGTCTTCAGCTCCTCGATCGAGGCCTCGACCTCGGTCTTGATGTCGCCGGGGACCTTGTCCTCGTTGTCCTTGAGGAACTTCTCCGTCTGGTAGACGAGCTGCTCGCCCTGGTTGCGGGTCTCGGCGGCCTCGCGGCGACGGTGGTCCTCGTCCGCGTACTGCTCGGCCTCCTGGCGCATGCGGTCGACCTCGTCCTTCGGCAGCGAGGAGCCGCCTGTGACGGTCATCTTCTGCTCCTTGCCCGTGCCGAGGTCCTTCGCGGTCACGTGCATGATGCCGTTGGCGTCGATGTCGAAGGACACCTCGATCTGCGGGACACCGCGCGGGGCCGGCGGCAGACCCGTCAGCTCGAACATCCCGAGCTTCTTGTTGTACGCCGCGATCTCGCGCTCGCCCTGGTAGACCTGGATCTGCACGGACGGCTGGTTGTCCTCGGCGGTGGTGAAGATCTCGGACCGCTTGGTCGGGATCGTCGTGTTCCGCTCGATGAGCTTCGTCATGATGCCGCCCTTGGTCTCGATACCGAGGGACAGCGGGGTGACGTCGAGGAGCAGTACGTCCTTGACCTCGCCCTTCAGGACACCGGCCTGGAGCGAGGCGCCGATGGCGACGACCTCGTCCGGGTTGACGCCCTTGTTGGCCTCGCGACCGCCGGTCAGCTCCTTGACCAGCTCGGCGACGGCGGGCATACGGGTCGAGCCACCGACGAGAACGACGTGGTCGATCTCGCTCAGCGCGATACCGGCGTCCTTGATGACGTTGTGGAACGGCGTCTTGCAGCGCTCGAGGAGGTCGGCCGTCAGCTGCTGGAACTGGGCGCGCGTGAGCTTCTCGTCCAGGTGCAGCGGGCCCTCGGCGGAGGCCGTGATGTAGGGCAGGTTGATCGAGGTCTCGGTGGACGAGGACAGCTCGATCTTGGCCTTCTCGGCGGCCTCGCGGAGGCGCTGGAGGGCCATCTTGTCCTTGCCCAGGTCCACGCCGTGGCCGGTGCGGAACTGCTGCACCAGGTAGTCCATGACGCGCTGGTCCCAGTCGTCACCACCGAGGTGGTTGTCACCGTTGGTGGCCTTCACCTCGACGACGCCGTCGCCGATCTCCAGGAGGGACACGTCGAAGGTGCCGCCACCGAGGTCGAAGACGAGGATCGTCTGGTCGTCCTTGTCCAGGCCGTACGCCAGAGCGGCGGCCGTGGGCTCGTTGACGATACGCAGGACGTTCAGGCCCGCGATCTCGCCGGCCTCCTTCGTCGCCTGGCGCTCGGAGTCGTTGAAGTAGGCCGGGACGGTGATGACCGCGTCCATGACCTTCTCGCCCAGGTAGGCCTCGGCGTCGCGCTTCAGCTTCTGCAGGATGAAGGCGCTCATCTGCTGCGGGTTGAAGTTCTTGCCGTCGACCTCGATCTTCCAGTCGGTGCCCATGTGGCGCTTGACCGACCGGATGGTCCTGTCGACGTTGGTGACCGCCTGGCGCTTGGCTACCTCGCCGACCAGCACCTCACCGTTCTTCGCGAAGGCGACGACGGACGGCGTGGTCCTGGCACCCTCGGCGTTGGTGATGACGGTGGGCTCGCCGCCCTCCAGAACGCTGACGACGGAGTTAGTCGTGCCCAGGTCGATGCCGACCGCACGTGCCATTTCAATTCCTCCAGGGGAATGACGAAGTATGACTTGAGTGGAACGGACTCAAGTGTGCATCACTCCCGTCGCGCGGTCAACAGAGCTGAGTCGACCCCACTCAACTCTTATCCGTTCCTTACGCGCAATGACGCCCTGACCTGCGCCGACTGCACGGCCGGTGCCCGCCGCAGCCCGTACACGGGAACCCTCAGCAGCCCCAGTACGACCACCCCCACCACCCCCACCACCCACCAGAGCCCCGATCCCGCGACCCACCCGCCATGCGCGAGCACCCCCACCAGCACCGCCCCGAAGGCCCCCGCCCCGAGCAGCACGGCCGCCCCGCGCGGGGTGAGCCCCAGCCGCCGCAGCCGGTGCGCGAGATGGTCCGGGCCCCCGCGCGACAGCGGCCGCCGGGCCACCCGCCGCGACACGACGACGAGCACCACGTCCGCGCCGGCCACGGCGGTGAGTGCGAACAACACCCCCGCACTGGGCGCCAGTTCGTGCCCGGTCCGCACGACCACTGCCGCCGAGGCCAGCACGAACCCGGTGAACAGGGACCCGCACGCGCCGAACGCGATCCGCGCGGGATGCCAGTTGTGCATGAGGAACCCTGTGAGCGCGGCGGCCAGCACGCTCAGCAGCACGGCGAGCCCGTCGAACACCTCGACGGCGGCACAGGCGCTCACCCCGAAGGCGGTCAGCACCCCGACCGTCCCCACCAGCCCGTCGGCATGGTCGAGGGCCCGGAAGGCGACGGCGACGAACACGATCCAGCCGACGGCGAGCAGCCCGGCCCCGAACCCCAACTCCCGGTACGGCACCACGAACGCGGCGGCGACGGCCGTACCGGCGACCAGGAACCGCGCCTTCACCCGCCGTACGTCGGCGACGAGCCCGAGCGCCCCGACGCCCGCTCCGGCGAGGAGCAGCCTCCCGATCCCGTCCCCCAGAGGGGCGTACCCGGTCCACTCGCCCACGCCCGCGACCAGCGCGGTCGCGAGCACGACCGCGAGCCCGCCGAGCAGCGGCAGGGGCCGGGCCCGGCGCCGGTCGAGGACGCCGAGGCGCAGGGCGAGGGTCCGCAGGAGGGCGGTGAGGACGGCGGCGAGGAGAAGGGCTGAGGTGGCTGCGAGGATCCCGTAGAGCACGGGCTCACGTTAGATGGAAACGTAACAATTCTGTACGAATAACACGATCTACGACGATCGGTTTTGACCGGCAGGTCAGGTGCCTACTCAGGTAAGCCTCAGCGACTCAGATCACTCCGCCGCTGACTACAGTGCGAGCCAAGATATGAGTAGTCTCTGACAGACTGGCTAAGTTACCGCTTAGTAATACCGCTGAACGTCAGTCATTACGTGCGCAGGCCTGAGGAGCCCCGACATGCAACTCGCCGCGATCATCGTGTCGCTGGTCCTGACCGTGGTCGGCGTCGCGCTGCTCGCACGCGCCATCGGTCAGTTCGTCCGGTACTTCAAACTCGGCCAGCCGGTCCCGGCCGGCGTGCGGACGGACAACCCCTACCAGCGCAGTGTGACGCTGGTGAAGGAGTTCCTCGGCCACACGCGGATGAACCGCTGGGGCATCGTCGGCTTCGCGCACTGGTTCGTCGCGGTCGGCTTCCTGACCCTGCCGCCGACCCTCGCCCAGGCCTTCGGCCAGCTCTTCTCGGCGGACTGGACGCTGCCGATCATCGGCGGCTTCCTGCCGTTCGAGATGTACATCGAGTTCATCGGTGTGATGACGATCATCGGCATCGCCGTACTGATCGTGATCCGCCTGCTGAACCTGCCCTCCCGCCCCGGCCGCAAGTCCCGCTTCGCGGGCTCCAAGGCGGGCCAGGCGTACTTCGTCGAGTACGTCATCCTCACCATCGGCCTCGCGATCTACGTGCTGCGCGGCCTCGAGGGCGCGATCCACCACGTCGAGCACTACGAGGCCGGGTACTTCGCCTCGTACCCCCTCGTCCTCGCCTTCAAGGGCCTGAGCGTCGGCGCCCTCCAGAACCTCATCTACTTCACCGCGATGGTGAAGATCAGCACGTCGTTCGTCTGGATGATCGTCGTCTCGCTGAACACCAACATGGGTGTCGCCTGGCACCGCTTCCTCGCGTTCCCGAACATCTGGTTCAAGCGCGAGGCGACCGGCGGCACGGCCCTGGGCGCCCTCCAGCCGATGACGTCCGGCGGCAAGCCGATCGACTTCACGGACCCCGGCGACGACGACGTCTTCGGCGTCAGCCAGGTGGAGCAGTTCTCCTGGAAGGGCCTGCTCGACTTCTCCACGTGTACGGAGTGCGGTCGCTGCCAGTCGCAGTGCCCCGCCTGGAACACCGGCAAGCCCCTCTCCCCCAAGCTGCTGATCATGTCGCTGCGGGACCACGCCCACGCCAAGGCCCCCTACCTGCTGGCGGGCGGCGGCAAGGACATGGAGGGCAACGAGAAGGCGACCAAGGAGCAGCTGGCCGACGTATCGGCCGCCGCCCTCGCCGAGGCCGAGCGCCCCCTCATCGGCACCCTCGAAGAGAACGGCGTCATCGACCCGGACGTCCTGTGGTCCTGCACGACCTGCGGTGCCTGCGTCGAGCAGTGCCCGGTGGACATCGAGCACGTCGACCACATCGTCGACATGCGCCGCTACCAGGTGATGATCGAGAGCGCGTTCCCGTCCGAGGCGGGCACGATGCTCAAGAACCTGGAGAAGAAGGGCAACCCCTGGGGCCTGGCGAAGAAGCAGCGCCTCGAATGGCTCAAGGAACTCGACTTCGAGGTGCCGGTCGTCGGCAAGGACATCGAGGACCTCACCGAGGTCGAGTACCTGTACTGGGTCGGCTGCGCGGGCTCGCTGGAAGACCGGGCGAAGAAGACCACCAAGGCGTTCGCCGAACTCCTCCACATCGCGGGCGTCAAGTTCGCGATCATGGGCGGCGACGAGAAGTGCACCGGTGACTCGGCCCGGCGTCTCGGCAACGAGCCGCTGTTCCAGGAGCTGGGCATGGAGAACGTGGCCGCGCTGAACATGGCCTTCGGCGAGGACGACGAGGACGAGTCGACCAAGAAGCCGCGCTCGGCGAAGAAGATCGTCGCCACCTGCCCGCACTGCCTGAACACCATCGGCAACGAGTACCCGCAGCTCGGCGGCGACTACGAGACCATCCACCACACCCAGCTGCTCCAGCACCTCATCGACGAGGGCAAGCTGCTCCCGGTGACCCCGGTCGACGGCCTCATCACCTACCACGACCCCTGCTACCTGGGCCGCCACAACAAGATCTACACGCCCCCGCGCGAGATCATGTCGGCCGTCCCGGGCCTGCGCCAGCAGGAGATGCACCGCCACAAGGAGCGCGGCTTCTGCTGCGGCGCGGGCGGCGCGCGGATGTGGATGGAGGAGCGGATCGGCAAGCGCATCAACAACGAGCGCGTCGACGAGGCCCTGTCCCTGAACCCCGACATCGTCTCGACGGCCTGCCCGTTCTGCCTGGTCATGCTGACCGACTCGGTCAACGGCAAGAAGAACGAGGGCAAGGCGAAGGAGTCCATCACGGTGGTGGACGTCGCCCAGCTGCTCCTGGAGTCCGTGAAGACCCCGGTCCCGGACGACGAGCCCCCGGCGGGCGAGGCGGAGTCGGAGAGCGCGCCTGAGCCGCAGCCGGTGAAGTAGGTCTGAGAACAGGTTCGAGCGGGGCCGGCGCCGGTGGCGTCGGCCCCGCTCACGTTCGCCCTCGCATTCACCGAACTCCCTTACAACCATTGCCACTTGCCGTAAGTCTCCTCATCGCCCCGGTGATCGCCGCGACCTTGGAGACCCCTTGCGTTCCCGTGCCTCCCTCCTGACAACAGCCCTTCTCGCCGCCACCCTGAGTCCGATCGCCCTCGGCGCCCCGGCCTCGGCCGCCGCGGCGAAGCACGTGGACGACTTCAACGGCGACGGCCACCGCGACCTGCTCCTCGGCGACGACTCCGCCACCGTGGCCGGGAAGGGGGACTCGGGCGCCGTCGTCGTCATCTGGGGCTCGGCGACCGGGCTGGACCCCGCCAAGCGCTCGGTGATCACGCAGAACAGCCCCGGCATCGCGGGCGTGGCCGAGGCGAAGGACTACTTCGGCGAGAAGGTCACCTCGGCGGACCTGAACAAGGACGGCTACGCGGACGTCGTCGCGAGCTCCCCCGGCGAACTGCACGCCGGCCGCCACGGCACGCTCACCGTCCTGTGGGGCTCCAAGTCGGGCCTGACCAAGGGCAGCATCTACGCGTCCCCGGGCAGCAAGGCGGAGCCCTTCGGCCTGGACGCCGCGATCGGCGACTTCAACGCCGACGGCCACCTGGACATCGTGTCCGTGGACGGCGAGTTCGTCTGGTTCCTGCGCGGCCCGTTCACCAAGGCCGGCGGGCGCGGCAAGGCCACCAACCTCGACCCGTGGGACGGCGAGGACATCAAGGCCGAGATGGTGGTGGCCGGCAAGGTCACCAAGGACGGCACCGCCGACTTCGCGGTCTTCGGCTACGACCTGGACACCAACAGCAAGCGGCTGTGGTTCTACAAGGGCGGCAGGAACGGCCCCGCCAAGCCCTGGAAGCGCACCGTGCCCGCCGCCTTCGACTCCATCGGCTCCAGCGCCGTGATCGCCGACTTCGACCGCAACGGCTACGGTGACCTCGCGATCGGCGTCTCCCGCTCGGGCCGGGGCGGCGCGGTCCACGTCCTGCCCGGCACGGCCACGGGACCGGCCGGCAGAATGCTCACCCTCACCCAGAACACCGCGGGCGTCCCCGGCAGCGTGGAGGACAGCGACTACTTCGGGTACGACGTCTCGGCCGCCGACACCAACGGCGACGGCTACCCGGACCTGGCTGTCGGCGCCCCCTACGAGGCGATCGGCACCAGCTACTGGGCCGACGGTTCCATCACCGTCCTGCGCGGCGGCTCCACCGGCCTCACCGGCAGGAACGCCCGCCAGTACGACCGTACGACCCCCGGCCTGCCGAACGTCTCCCCGGACAACGCCTGGCTCGGCGCCTCCCTCCTCCTGCGCGACTTCAACGGCGACGGCCGCGCCGAACTGATCGCCACGGCCAACGAGGGGGGCCGTCTCCACATCCTGCCCGGCACCTCGTCCGGCCCGACGGGCACCGGCTCCCGGACGCTCACCGTCCCCCAACTGGGCCTGGGGGCACGGGCGTTCATGGCTGCAGAGCTGGCGGACTGACCGCCGTACTGATCGAGCGCCCCTGTGTCGTGTTCCGCACCGGCACAGGGGTGTCTTCACATCTCGAACACGTGCATCATTACCGAGCAGTTGCCAATGGGGTCAACGGTCAGGACGAGGTGCAGGGTGCGCGTGCGAAGAGGCGGTCGGGGTACGGCGGTCACCGGCGGGTTGGCGGCCATTGCCGCCCTGGTGGCACTCACCGCCTGCGGTCCCGCCACAGGGGACGCCGACGCCGCCGCGCAGACCCCCGTCCAGGCGGCCAAGGCCCCCGCCCAGCGCCCGATACCGCAGGGCGACGGCAGCAAGGTCGCCGACGACTTCAACGGTGACGGTCACCGTGACCTGGTCCTCAACGACCTCGTCAAGGACCAGCTCCACACGGACGACGCCGGAATCGGCATCGTCTACGGCTCACCGACCGGACTCGTCCCCGGCGCCCGCCAGTTGCTGAGCCCGGCCCGTCAAGCGGCCCGTACGAAGGGCCAGTTGCCGGCGGTCTTCGACGCGGAGGCCAGCTGCGACCTCGACGGCGACGGCTTCACCGACCTGGTCGTGTCGACCGACCCGCCCTACGACGGCCAGGGCCAGCCCCCGGTGCCGCTCCAGCTCCTCTTCGGCTCCCCGGACGGCCTCACCGGCCGCGCGGTCGCCCTCACGATCCCGGCGGGCGCCCGCGCGGGCAACGACTGGCCCGACCAGCCGGTGTGCGGCGACTTCGACGGGGACGGCGCCCAGGACCTGGTCGTCCACGCCTCCGACGAGCAACTCAGCTATCTGCGCGGCCCGTTCACTCGCAAGGGCGCCCCGAGCAAGGCCGGAGCCCCGATCACCGCCCCCGGCAACGTCCCGACCGGCCCGGCGGCCGACGTGAACCACGACGGATACGACGACCTGGTCGTCCGTACGACGGAGGGCACCTCCAAGTCGGCGGTCGTGCTGGGCGGCCCGGACGGTCCGACGCGCACGGGGACGGCGCTGCCCGAGGGCATCGACGTCGCCCTCGGCCGGTTCGGCAAGGGACGTGACCTGGACGCGGCGGTGGGCGCGATGGGCGAAACGTCCCTGCGCTACGACCTCCCCGACGCCACCTCCGGCACCCTCGCCTCCCCCGGCTCGATGCTCGACACCGGCGACTTCGACGGCGACGGCCGCGACGAACTCGTCTCCAGCGGCTCCCGGTTGAGGGTGTTCCGGGCCCCGAGCGCGGCGGCCGGGATCTCCGCGAAGGGCATGGTGACCGTCGCGCCACCGGCGAAGGGGACGACGCGCGTCCTGACGGTCGGCGACTTCGACGGCGACGGACGGGCCGACCTGGTGGTGCGGACGTACCGGGGAGAGACCTGGGACGAGGTGGCTGTGTACGCCGGGGTCAAGGGCGACATGGTGGCGGCGGAGCCGTCGGTGACGTTCTCCAGCTCGGAGTTCCTGTAGGAAGTAGGAAATGGAGTGTCGTACTCCCGTCACACCTGTCGTGCTCCCGTAACACCTGTCGTGAAGAGCCGTACTCCGCACAACCATCGGCCACAAGCGTGGGTCTTCCACGTGCTCGCGGCTGACCACCGCGCGGATCAACCGATGTAAACGAAGCAGACGAACCACACGAAGCAAACGAAGCAGACGAAGCAAACGGGGAGATCAACCATGCGCAGACGCACCACCACCGCGGCCGTAGCCACCGCCCTGCTCGCCACCGGCCTGGCGCCGCTGGCCCTGAGCACCCCCGCCACGGCCGCCGCCGCCAAGTACGCCGACGACTTCAACGGCGACGGCTACCGCGACTACGCCGAGTACTCCTACGGCGCCGAGTTCGAGACCCCGGGCGGCGCCGTCAAGGTCACCTTCGGCACGGCCAACGGGCCGGGTACGAAGGTCCAGTACGTCAGCCAGAACAGCGCCGGTGTGCCCGGCTCCGACGAGGCCGACGACAACTTCGGCGAGGTCCGGGCCGCCGCCGACTTCAATGCCGACGGGTACGGCGACCTGGCCGTCGCCGCCACCGGCGAGGACCTGGCCGGACGGGAGAACGAGGGCACGGTCACCATCCTGTGGGGCAGCAGGACCGGCCTGTCCGGCGGTACGAACCTCCCGGCGCGCACGCACACCTCGTACGGCCGGATGGGCGCGGACCTCGCGGTCGGCGACTTCAACGGGGACGGCAAGAAGGACCTGGCCGTCGTCGCGGGCGGCAAGGCGTGGGTCTACCTGGGCACCATCTCCCGTACGGGCGTGGCCGGTTCGATCACCTCCTACGACCGGGACAACATCTACTTCGAGGTCACCTCACTCGTCGCGGGCAATGTGACCGGCGACAACAAGACCGACCTCGTCGCCATCGGCGATGTCGTGGGCGAGAACTTCATCGGCTCGGACGCCTGGTTCCTCAAGGGCGGCAGCAAGATGGTCCCCGGCCGCACGCTCCGCCTGGAGGGCAAGAACAGCGCGGGCGGCGAGAGCGAGCGCGGCGGCGACGGCGTCATCGCCGACTTCAACAAGGACGGCAAGGGCGACATCGCCATCGGCACGCCTCTCTTCTCGTCCTACCGCGGCGAGGTCAGCGTCTGGTACGGCGCCGCGGCCGGCCCCGCCAAGTCCGCCCGCTTCACCCAGAACACGGCCGGCATCGCGGACAGCGCGGAGACGTACGACAACTTCGGCGGCAGCATCGCGGCCGGTGACATCAACGGCGACGGCTACCGCGACCTCGCGATCGGCGCGTACGGCGAGCGGATCGCCGGCAAGCCGTACGCGGGCGGGTTCCACGTCCTGTACGGCCGCGCCGGGGGCCTCACGACCGCCGGCTCGCAGTGGCTCGCCCGCAGCTCGGCGGGCGTCCCGGGCGATGTCACCGACGGCGACATGTTCGGCGCGAAGCTCCGCCTGCGCGACGGCAACCGCGACGGCAAGGCCGACCTGTACGTGTCGGGCGGCATGGGCTCGGTGCGGCTGCTCGGCTCGGCGACGGGGATCAGGACGACGGGGGCGACGTCGGTGCCGGAGAGCGTGATCGACGGGATGCTTCCGTAAGGGAAAGGGGAGGGATGCTTCCCTAGGGGAAATGTGAAGGCCCCCTTAAGGGATGTCACAGGTCGGCAGCAAAGGGGGGCCCGGAACCCCGGGCCCCACACGCCACTCGTCAGGACCAGGTACGTTCGATGACGTGGCTGGATTCAGGATCGGACGCGGCGGCCGGGACAACCGCCCCCCGCAAGCGCGACCGCAACAAAACCCGCGGCAGCAGCCGTACGGCCAGCAGCCCCCGCAGGGCGGCCCGTCGTACGGCTACCCGTCCGCGCCTCAGCAGCCGTACGGCGGCGGACAGCCGTCGTACGGCGGCCCGGGCGGCGCCGGACGGCAGTGGCCCCCGCAGGCGACGGCGGCCGGCGGCGGTTACAACGGACCCGGGGGACACGGCGAGCCGGAGTACTTCGGCGACGACGGACACGGCGGGCACCACGGGCACGCCCCCCAGGGCCACCCCAACGCCCCCGTGGACCCGTACGCGGCCAACAACCCTGGTCACACACAGGCGTTCACGGTCGGCGACGACGGGTACCACGAGGGCGACACCTATCGCGCCGGCGCCGCCTCGGCCCCGCCGGCCGGTCCGCGACTGCGCTGGAAGGAACTGCTGCGGGGCATCGTCACCGCCCCCGACCGCACGTTCCTCCAGATGCGCGACTACCAGGTGTGGGCACCCGCCCTCGTCGTCACGTTCCTGTACGGCCTGATCGCCGTCTTCGGGTTCGACGACACGCGCGAGGACACGATAAACGCCACCCTCAACAACGCGATCCCGATCGTGCTGACGACGGGCGTGGCGATGGTCCTGAGCGCCTTCGTCCTGGGCGTGGTCACCCACACCCTGGCCCGCCAGCTCGGCGGCGACGGCGCCTGGCAGCCGACGGTGGGCCTGTCGATGCTGATCATGTCGATCACCGACGCCCCACGCCTCCTGGTCGCGATGTTCGCGGGCGGCGACGCCCCCTTCGTACAGATCCTGGGCTGGGCGACCTGGGTCGCGGCGGGCGTCCTGCTGACCGTGATGGTCCGCCGCTCCCACGACCTGCCGTGGCCGAAGGCACTGGGGGCATCGGCGATCCAGCTGATCGCACTGCTGTCGATCGTGAAGCTGGGCACGTTCTAGGGGTTCCGGGTTCTGGGATACGAGGGCGTGCGTGTGCCCCCGTATCCCAGGCGAGGTCTGTTTCTCAGGCGTCGAGAACCTGGCCCGCGCGACGGACGACCGGGGGCTCGACGGACCACGGGAAGTTGATCCACTCGTCGGTGCGCTTCCACACGTACTCGCACTTCACAAGAGACTGAGTCTTCTCGTAGATGACGGCGGAACGCACCTCGGCAACGGCGTCCAGACAGAAATCCCGCACCAGCTTGAGCGTCTTGCCGGTGTCGGCGACGTCGTCGGTGATGAGGACCTTCTTGTCGGAGAAGTCGATGGCGTTGGGAACGGGCGCGAGCATGACGGGCATGGGGAGTGTGGTCCCGACGCCGGTATAGAACTCGACGTTGACAAGATGGATGTTCTTGCAGTCAAGGGCATAGGCAAGCCCCCCGGCCACGAACACACCCCCACGCGCGATGCTGAGCACGACGTCGGGCTCGTACCCGTCGTCGGCGATGGTCTGCGCGAGCTCACGAACGGCGACACCGAACGCCTCGTAGGTCAGGTTCTCCCGTATGTCGCTCATGGAGCTCAGACCTGCGTTCGGTGGAGGTCGAGGCAGGAACGGCGGGCGGTGGGCCCATCCTCGGGACGCACATCAATGTCGGAGAGAAGCACATCCCGAGGATACGCAGTACCTACCGCTGCTTCTCCAGAGCCACCGGGACCACACTGCGAAGCCTGGCGCATCGTGGGCACCGGATGAGCCGGCCAGGACCGAGCCGCTCAGCTTGCTGCATCGGAAGCGAAGCGGTGGTGAACACGTGCCCCTCGGCACAACGGACGACGGTGCGTTCCATCAAGTCCTAGAGTCCCTTCCCCAAGAACCGCATCTGGCTACTACTTACCTAGTGACAAAAGCCACATTACGGCATCCGGGAGATGACCCTACGGGCGGCGCTCCAACCCGCTGCCCCCTCTCCCGCACCCACACCGTACGCCCCAACTTCCGCCCCTCGCAGCCCTGGGAGGGGCGGGGCGACGGAGTAGTCTGGCCGCGAATGTCACCTGGACAGCAGGACGGAATTTAGCGATGACCCTTCCCAACCACCTGCCTCCGGTTACCCAGAAGCCGAGCGCGCAGAATTCCCAGGCCACCCAGTGCCACCTCGACGCCTACCTGGCGTCCGCCCTGACCGGACTGGACGCCAACCAGCGGAAGTATCTGTTCGAGATTTCTGACGCCGTGGCCGCAGCCTGCGCCCGTAACGACGTTCGACTCTACGAGCCCAGAAAAGTGACCGATCCGGTTCACCACACCACCGTGCCGGACGTGGAAGTATTCCGAACAGATCGCCATCGGGTCATCAATTCCGACATTCTCATCTATCTCGCGCATCATCCGAGTACGGGTGCGGGACAAGAGCTCGTTTTCGCCCAGGAAGCCATCGTTCCGATTTTGGTGGTCGCGCACATCGACACCAGGATCAGTCGAATGGTGACCGGAATTCCCGGGCCCCTCACTCTGGTGCGATACGACTCGATCACCCAGCTCACGGAGCAACTCGATCAGGAGATCGCCGATCTGCAGCCGAAACTGCTGCAGCGCAGGATCGCCCTTGAGGAACTTGAACTGCACCGGGTGGGCACCCGTATCAAGGAATTGCGCGAACTGCGGAACATGACCCGTCGGCAGATGGCGGAATCCACCAGAATCCCGAACGCATTCACCCCCGAACAGCTCAAGCAGTGGGAACAGAGCAGTGACAAGGTGAACAACCTCAGCCTGACCTACCTCCAGGAGATCGCGTCCGCTTTGAGCGTGAGCATCAAGGATCTCATGTAGGTTTTTTGGAGTGACGAGTTTTAGAATGCCGAGAAAAATACCGGTGCATGGAACCGCGAGCACGACTGCTAGCATGACCTGACCCTGCCGCAAAGAACATCACTGGGCCACGGAAAGGGAATCTTGTGGAGTATGCCGCGTATGCAGACCGTGCACCGGATTCGCAATATCGTACGATCTTGGATGCCATCCTGGAGCACGGCGCCGCGACGCCCACGCGACAAGGTCCGGCCGCTCTGACCCTTATGCAGCAGACCATGAGCTTCGATCTGGCCAACGGCTTTCCGGTCATTACCGAGAGAAGCATTGCCAGGTTCTGGCGCAAACCCATCGGGGAACTCTGCGCATTCATCAACGGGGCGACCACCCTCGACGAACTGGCCGAGTTCGGCTGCGACTGGTGGGGCCCCTGGGCGAGTGAGGCGAAGACGTCACGCCGCGGGCTTCCGCCGGGTGATCTGGGCCCTGGATCCTACGGAGGGGCGTTCCACGATTTCCCCACCGTGGAAGGGACGGAAGAGATGGAAGGAAAAGGCTTCGACCAATTCAAACATCTGGTGGAGCAGCTGACCGAACTCCCGCACGACCGCACCCACTTCGTCAGTCCATGGATTCCGCAGTACCAGATCCGCGGGGCGGGAAAGGTCCCGAAGACCACTATTTCCCCCTGCCACGGCTGGGTCCATGTCAGGGTCATCGGGGGGCGTCTCCATCTGCACATGTTCCAGCGTTCCGGAGACGTTCCCGTCGGGGTCCCGTCCAACATGATTCAGTACGCGGCCCTCCTGCTGATGCTCGAACACCTCACGGGCATCCCTGCCGCACGCTACTATCACACCATTTCGGACGCCCATATCTACGAGGACCAGGTCGACAGCGTGAAGGTGATGCTGGACCGGGAATCGCGGCGGTTGCCGACGGTGGCCCTCAACGAGAGCGGACGCCAGGTGAAGGACATCCACGAATTCCGTGCTGAACACTTCGATCTGGCGGACTATGACCCGCATGCCGCCATCGGGTCTATTCCGGTGGCGACATGAAAAGGTCCTTGATCGTCGCGGCCTCGGAGAACGACATCATCGGCCATGACGGGGATCTGCCATGGCATCTGCCGGGAGACCTGCGGTACTTCAAGGAAGTCACACGAGGGCATGCCGTGGTGCTCGGGCGCCTCACTCATGAGTCGATCGTCGCCCGCCTCGGGCGTCCCCTCCCCGGCCGCACCAGCGTGGTGGTGAGCACATCTCCCCGCCCCGGCTCCGAGGACGTCCGATGGCTGCCCTCGGTCCCGTCCGCGCTGGCCGAGGCCGATGCGCTGGAGCGGGCGTCCGGACAGAACGAGGTCTTCGTGATCGGCGGTGCCAGCGTCTACCAGCAGGCTCTGCCCGCCGTAGACAGGATCTATCTGACGCGTGTGCACACACACGTGGAAGGTGACTCCCGGATGCCTTCCGGCTGGCTGGAGGGCTTCGCCCTGACGTCACGCGTCGATGTCGAGGCGAGCCCGAGCGGCTCGCTGTTGGCTCACTCTTTCCTGCGCCTCGAAAGGGTGCCCACGTGACTCTGTACTACTTCGGCAACTGCCGTACGGCGGAGCAGCGCGCGGAGATGGAGCGGCTGGACCACGAAGGCATCTGTCTCTTCTGCCCGGACGTCATCCGTAAGCACGAGAAGCAACAGATCCTCTGGGAGACCGCACACTGGATGGCCACGCCCAACGAGTTCCCGTATGCCGGGACGCAGCTGCATCTGCTGCTCATTCCCAAGGAGCACGCCACCGATCTGCTCGACCTCTCCGCCGAGGCCCGCGCGGACTTCTGGGAGGTCCTGGCGTCCACGAAGGACCGATACGGCCTGGACCACTACGGCCTGGGTGTCCGCAACGGTGACTGCCGGTACACGGGCGGGACCATAAGGCACCTGCACGTGCATGTGCTCACCGGCCAGGGCGAGGTCGCAGCCGACGAGCAATTCACCCCGGTCCGGATGAGGTTCACTTCGGCTCCGGGTCGCTAGAGACGTCGCGGGAGGCGCCGCCGGACGTGTCGCTGGATGTGCCGCCGCTGGATGTGCCGTTGGAGGCATCGTCGAGAGCCATATCGACCCAGATCAGCTCGACGCCTCCCGTGCGAAGGGTCTCCTCCCCGTCCAGCATCGAGTAGGGACCGGCGAAGAAGCACCTCCGGAATCCGGCCTCGACCACGAGCCGGGCGCAGGCAGGGCAAGGGAACGTACTGACGTAGAGGTCCGAACCCGCCAGGCCGAGCCCCTCTCGGGCCGCCGTGGCCACCAGGGATGCCTCGGCGTGGATGGCGGTGGACAGGTCCGGCCGCACCCCTCTGCTGAAGTCGTTGCGCGGATCGCCGTCGATGTACGGCGCGTACTCGGTCGGGTGGTGGTGGTTGTGAGCGACCTTGAGGATCTGGCCGTCGCGTACGGCCATCGCGCCGACCTGGCGCCACCAGTCCGAACTACGCCGCGATTCGCGCTCCGTCCGAACCATGAGCCGACGGTCCAGACTCGACCGCGAGATCCGGTAGTCAAACCGCACGGGCTTCGTCGCGCGACTCCATTCCCGGTCCCAGCGCAGGAACGTCGTCTCGAATCGAACCTGGACCTTGTCGGGGAAGTCCGGAAGCTCGATAAGCCGGTGCATGATGTCCTCGTCCGGCAGTACGACGAGGTCAGCCTGGACTGCGTCAGCCAGGTCGGTCGGCTCGACCAGCAGCAGACGCGTCTGCGGAACGATCAGGCGGGCATGCTCCACCGCACGCTCGGGGCTCAGAGCCCGAATCTCCTTGGCGAGTTTGGGAAAGACGTCGCTGAATCGCCGACCCAGAATCAGGATCTCGTCGGAGTCAGCATGCCGTCGGAGAAATGCCTCGTAGCCGGCGTGCACCACAGGCAGGTACAGGATCGTCTGCTTCACAGGCGTGCCGAATCTCTCTGTCTCTAAGCCGAGCTGCCGGGGGGCTGCTGTCCGGCACCGGTCCCGCTGCCGTCGGCCCACTCGGTGAGACCCAGTTGGAGGCGGCGCAGGCGGGCCGAGGTGCTGACGGTCGCCATGCGTTCGAGCACCTCTACGCGGACGCAGTACTTCGCCTCCAGCTCGGCAATCTCTTCGGCCGTATAGGTGTCTGCCGTGGCGACCAGCACATCGGGGCGGACAGCGTCGATGAGGCTCCAGCGGGGGTGGTCGACCTGTTTCAGAGTGACGAGGCCGACACCACGCTGATGGGTCACCATCCGCAGCCGCTCCATCTCGGGCACGGCGGGACGGTTGGGGCCCTTGCGCTGTCTGATCTTCTCATCGCTATCGAGGCCGACGATAAGGAATTCACCAAATTTTCGGGCAGCCTCGAGATACATCGAATGGCCCTCGTGGATGATGTCGAAAGAACCACTTGTCAATACAACTCGCATACGCAGGACACGAAGCGCCTGAACAATTTCCGTGATTTTTTCGTAATCCTCTACGAAACGCAAGTCGAAGTGAGATTCATCTGCGAATAGATCTTTGCCGAACATAGGATCCTCGCGAATCAAGTCATTGGCCCATGGGGCATTTTTTGACCTGCTCGTCATTTTCCTCTTGGCCTCATCAGGTCTGTCTGGGGCGGGCTCGTGAATCACGCATTCTCAGGCAATCTCAAGATCACCTTACCTTCGTCCCTACCTCTGCCGAGGTTGGGGTAACGCCTCGATGGTAGCCGCGCATCTTACCCGAGCGCCTCCCCTCAGTCCTGTCGCACCTCCGGGCAGACCGTTCCCGCAGCCTACGCTGACCCGAGTCGTCGCACAGGGCACTCCAAAATCCTTCCGCAGCAGGCGAGTTCACCGTAGGGTTGGACGCCGTTGGGTCCACTGCAGACGGCAAAGAAAGGCCAGGCGATGGTTGCTGAAAGTGGTCGGCGCCCACAGCGCCCCGGTCACCTCCTCTCCCAACAGGATCTCCTCACCGAGTTGCAAAGCTCCGAACGCATCTTCCGGTCGACGTCCTGGAAGCCCGAACAACTGCTCGGCGCGGGCTACTCGGTCCGGCTCGGTGACGATTTGCTGGTGATTCCCGACAACCCCGGGGATTCCAAGTACACGGCTGTCAAGGGCAACGACGTGAAGCCCGAGTTCACCCTGGCCCCTGGAGATACCGCACTGATCTCCACGATCGAGAAATTCTCACTCGATTTCGACATCACCGCGACCATCGGCGACCGATTCGGCCTCGCGGCCAAAGGGCTTCTCATCCTGCACGGTTCCACCGTGCACCCCGGTTACGGCCGGGAGATCGACCCGGAGAACGACGGCTGGCGCCTCAAGGCCGACGAGCGGCTCTACTTCATCGTGGCAAACGTCGGCCCGAAGAACATCACGATGCGAAAAGGCGACGCGATTGCCTATCTACAGTTCTTCGACATCGAGCGGGTGCCGGAAAACCCCGTGGCCAACGTGGGGTTCGACCATCTGAGCACTCTGTTCGGGGCGGGCCAGCACACGGAAGACGGCGGGCTGTCCTACTTCCGCAACGTAAAGGACCTCCGCGCCGAAGTCGAAAGCGAGCGCCAGAGGTTCGACACCGAACTGGCAGACATGGGGCGCACGATCGAGGCCAACCACGCAGAGATGAAGAGCCGCGCAACCGACGCGCAGACTGCCGTGGACCGCGTCACCAACACGAGCAACATGATCGTCGTATTCGGAGTGTTCCTGATCGCGACCACCCTGCTGGGCGTTGTGCTCGTGATGCTGGGCGACCTGGTCGACAAGCTCTCCGAAATGGACGTCTGGAAAATCGCCCTGCTCTCCGCCCTCGGGTCGCTGTACGCCGGAGCGACGGTCACAGGGACGGTGCTGGTGGCGAGGGCGGCAGGACAGGCGGTTCGGCCTGGGGGGACGCCGAGCGGCAACAACGGCAACGGGTGACGGCGAGCGGTTCGCGGTCAGCGGCTAGCGGCCAGAGGGGCTCCGCCGCGCGCGCCGCAATGCACACGGCACTGTGTGTCAACTGACCGTCACCACCCCGGAAACACCCGGGCCTGGTGCTGCGCGGATGAGGTACAGTAGGCGAACGCTTAGGCGCCGACGCATGATCGGCACCAAGTGCGGGTGTAGTTTAGTGGTAGAACATCAGCTTCCCAAGCTGAGAGTGCGAGTTCGATTCTCGTCACCCGCTCCATGACAAAGGCCCAGGTCAGCGACCCGGGTCTTTTTGCTGTCGTCGTCGATTACTCGACGCGTGCCAGATTCGTGCCAGAACGGCTTCCTGCTGTCCGCCGGACTCCGACAGGCACTCGCGCCCGTCATGGTGCGCGAGCATTCGAGCAGCTGCGGATCGCGGTCGGCGACGCTCGCGGTGATCTCTCGGAGCAGATCCGGTCGATCCTCGTGACCGAGGTCGGGCAGGGACAGATTGATCTCTATGTCATATCCGGTGTGCCACGCCCCATTTGCCATCTCAACACGATAAGGAGCACTGCTGACAGTCGAATAGACCGCCTGACGTGCGAACAAGGGTGCAGGTGGCCTCGACAGGACGGAGATCGCCGACTGTCACGAGAGGGCTCAGCACAAGCCGACGGCGCCTGCGGTGCCGCAGCAGCAGCCCCGGCGCACGGTGACGGTGGGCCGGGCCGCCCCCTGCCTGCGCGGTGGGGGCAGCCCGTCGGGTGCGCCTGTCACTCGGCGGCCTCGGTGTCAGCGCGCTTCCAGGCCGCGTCGCGCGGCAGGCGCAGGCCGTTGTGTTCCGGGCCGTCAGGTCTGCGTCGTTGGTCAGCGGGGCGGTGCTTCGACTCCTGTCATGGCGAGGGCCGCCGGGGGGAGCCGGTCACCGTGGATGGTGATGCTCGCGACTGCGGTGTTCAGTTCCTGGAGTTCGGCGGGGGTGAACCTGACCTCCTCCGCGCCGATGTTCTCCAGGAGGTGGGACAGGCGGGTGGTGCTGGGGATCGGTACGATCCACGGCTTCTGGGCGAGCAGCCAGGCGAGGTCGATCTGGGCGGGGGTTGCGCCCTTGCGTACGGCCCAGTCCTGGAGCAGCTGCACCAGGGGCATGTTGGCGGCCAGATTGTCCCGGCTGTTGCGGGGGAACACGGGCCGGAAGTCGCCCTCCGCGAACTGGAAGTACGGGCTCATCGTGCCGGTGGTGAAGCCCATGCCCAGGGGTGCCCAGCACACGAAGCCGATGCCGAGTTCCTCGCAGAGGGGCAGGACGTTCGCCTCGGGGCCGCGCCACAGGGTGGAGTACTCGTTCTGGATCGCGGTGAGCGGCAGGATCGCGTGGGCCCGCCGGACGGTCTGCAGGCCCGGCTCGGACAGGCCCCAGTGCAGCACCTTGCCCTGGGCGACGAGGTCCTTGACCGTGTCCGCGACGTCCTCGATCGGGACGGTGGGGTCGACCCGGTGCTGGTAGAGCAGGTCGATGTGGTCCGTCCGCAGGCGCTTCAGCATGGCGTCGACGACTCGGCGGATGTGGTCCGGGCGGCTGTTCAGACCGGTTACGGCCCCTGTGTCCGGGTTGATGTCCCAGCCGAACTTGGTCGCGATCACCACCTTGTCGCGGACGGGCCGGAGGGCCTCGCCGACGATCCGCTCCGACTCGAACGGCCCGTACGCCTCGGCCGTGTCGAAGAACGTCACACCCTGGTCGACCGCTGTCCGGATGAGGGCGACCATGTCCTTGCGGCTGGTGACGGGACCGTAGAGGTTGCCCGGCATGGTCTGGGTGCCGAGGCCGATGCCGGAGACCTTCAGGGACCCGAGCCGGCGGCGACCGGTCTGCGTGACCGCCGCGGTCACCTGGTTACGACCGCTGGCGGAGGCCCCGGTGCCCTTGGCCGGCGGTGCCGCGTGTGCCTGGGCCGGTGCGGCCCCCGTCACGGCCATCAGCGAGGTCGCTGCGAGTGCGGCTGCGCCCAGGAAGCCGCGACGGCCGCGGTCGGTCGGATTGCTGTTCGGCGTGCTGTCCTGTTCGTGCATGGGTTACACCCTTCGTGGTCGTCTGTTGAGAGCACCCTCGGTGCATCACCGTGGGTGGCGAAGAAGCGGACCTTGCTGCTCTGCTCCGGTTGCGGCCTGGCCCGAACGCAACGAACGCAACCGTGACGTGGCGTTCTCGGCGAGCGGCCGAGGCAGACCGATCCTGAGATGAACGCGGTCAGGTTGATTGAATGGGCCGGGGACTATGCCTGCCTTGAGGCGAGTTCGACGACGGTGATGTCGGATGGTGCGTCCACGCGGACGGGTGGGCCCCAGGCGCCGGCGCCGCGGCTGACGTAGAGCTGGGTGTCGCCGTAGCGTTCCAGGCCGGCGACGGTGGGGTTGGCCAGTTCGGCGAGGAGGTTTCCGGGCCAGAGCTGTCCGCCGTGGGTGTGGCCGGAGAGCTGGAGGTCGACGCTGTGGCGGACGGCGTCGCCGATGACGACGGGTTGGTGGGCGAGGAGGACGGCGGTGCGGGTACGGTCGCGGTCGCCGAGGGCCTTGCCGAAGTCGGGGCCCTGGCCTTCTGCTTCGCCTTGGACGTCGTTGACGCCGGCCAGGTCGAAGCCGGGCAGTTCCGTGCGGGCGTTCTCCAGCGGGCGCAGCCCCAGCTCCCGTACCTTCTCGATCCACGGTTCGGCGCCGGAGATGTACTCGTGGTTGCCGGTGACGAAGTAGGTGCCGTGCCGCGCCCGGAGCTGGGCGAGTGGTTCGACGGCCGGGGTGAGGTCCTCGACGCTGCCGTCCACCAGGTCGCCGACGACCGCGATCAGGTCGGGCTGGGTCGCGTTGATGGTGTCGACGACCCGTTGGGAGAAGGCACGGCCCAGGATGGGACCGACGTGGATGTCGCTGACCACGGCGATCCGGAACCCGTGAGCCCCGCGCGGCAGTTTGGCCAGCGGCACCGTGACGCGCTTCACCTTCGGCCCGCGCAGGACACCGTACGTGCCGTAGCCGACGGTACCGACCGCGACGGCCGCCGCGGCGCCGCCCACGACACGGGAGACGAAGAGGCGGCGTGACGGCCCGGCGGGGGCGGTGCCGGCGGCCGGCGCGGACTCCGGTGCGTGCGGGGGATCCAGTACGGTGACGGACCCGGCGGTGCCTCCCTCCGCATCGGAATCGCCGCGATGCGCTGGTGTCGGCAGTGGCACGTCGGCCGACACGAGTTCCTCCGCGCCGCCGTCACCCGCTGGCGCTTCCGCGGGCTGAGCCGCCGCCAGAACACGCTGCCGTGGACCCGCACCGGCTCGGGGACGCGCGAGCCACCGCCATAGCACAGGCCGCACCGCCTCACCGGCCAGCAGCGCGAGCAGCAGGTACAGGAACAGCGCCATCCACAGGTACCCGGGCCAGGCCAGGATCCGCTGCACAAGGAAGGGGACGCTTTCGCCCTCTGCGCTCATGGCACCCACCGACAGCAGGGGCCCGGCCACGAAGACGACGCTCCCGGCTCGCCGCAGGCGCGAACCCTTGGGCGTGGTATCCCGTACGAGGCGGCGCCACACGTACCAGTGGAGTGCGCCGAACAGCGCCAGCAGGACTGCACTGACGAGCGCGAATATGACGACCACGACCTTGCGCAGCCCTTCCTTTGAGAAACGTGCCGGCTCATGAGCCGGCACGCGCTGAGACGCCGCCGGGCCGGATGAGCCCTTGAGTGCCGGGTACTGCTTGCTGTCCCACTGGCCGTACCCGGCAGGGAGGCGGACGAAGGCGTGCTTACGGACACCGCGGAGCCGGTCGGCGAAAGGGAGAGGGCGTTCTCAGCCGAGGCGGTATCCGCCGACGGCGCTGACCGTCTGCGGGTCGCGGTGGTCGAAGACGAGGCTGGCGCCGGTGTCCATCTTGGTGATGAGGTCCATCTCGTCGCTGGTCAGTTCGAAGTCGAAGACGGCGAGGTTCTCGGCCATGCGCTCGGGTCGCGAGGACTTGGGGATCACCACGACACCGCGCTGGGTCAGCCAGCGCAGTACTACCTGGGCGACGGACTTGCCGTGCGCTTCGCCGATGGCGCTGAGCGTCGGGTCGCTGAAGATGTTGTTGCGGCCTTCGGCGAGCGGGCCCCACGCCTCGATCTGCACGCCGCGGTCAGCCATGAGGGCCTGGTCGTCGGCGCGCTGGAAGTAGGGGTGGGTCTCGATCTGGTTGACCGCCGGGACGATCTCGTTGTGGTCGATCAGGTCGACGA